>JBKJNP010000286.1:0-5887 GCA_046593565.1 Sphingomicrobium sp.
GAAGCGCTGGCTACGTTGACCATCGAGCGATTAGGCAACCGCGATGCGCATTTGCTGATCGGTGGTTACGGGATGGGGTTCACACTGCGAGCAGCATGTGGAGCACTTTCCCCCAGAGGGAAAATGACGGTTGTTGAACTAGTGCCGGAAATCGTTTCGTGGGCGAAAGAATATATGGCGGAACTGACCGGCAACTGCCTCGACGATCCGCGGGTCGACCTGGTGATCGGCGATGTCGCCGACGCGATCCGCTATGGCGGCTATGACGCGATCCTGATTGATGTCGACAATGGGCCCGACGGGCTGACGCGCCATGCCAACAACCGACTTTACTCAGCCAACGGACTAGGCGCGGCGAAGGCGGCGCTCAATCCGGGCGGGATATTGGCGGTGTGGTCGGCTGCGCCCGACCGACACTTCATGCGGCGATTAAGCGACGCCGGGTTCGCGGTCGATGAAGTTACACTCAGTGCCCGCCCCAACAACAAGGGTCCGCGACACACGATCTGGTTCGCCCAAAAGCCCTAGCGCGCGGCCAAGCGCAGCAAGGTACCGTTGCGATCTTCGAGGATGAGGATCGATCCGTCGGCCTGCTCGATCATGGCGACGGGCGCGCCCTGCGGCCGGACCGAGCGCACCGCCCGCCAGCCCGAGATGAGATCGACCGACGGGCCAATTGGAAAGCCTTTGGCATTGAGCGACTGAGCGACGATGCGATGCCCGGTCGAGCGATAGCCATGATAGGCTAGCACCAGTTTGCCGCGCGCTCCGGCAAGCGCAGTTCCGCGATAGGCCAGCATGGCAAGCGGTGCGGCGTGGGGCGGGAGGAGCATCACCGGACGGGCATATTGCCGGCAATTGGCCCGCGGATATTCGGGACTTGGGCGGCCGAGATCGAAACAATAAGGCCAGCCGTGGCGGCTTTTCGGCGAGACCGCCAACAGCAGGTCATGGGGCAATTTATCGTCGGACAGGCGCGGATCGACCGAGTCGATATTGTCGCGCCCGTTGGAGGCGACGAGAAGCACCCCATTGGGCAATTGCGCGAGCGCCAGAGCGTTGCGGATGCCGGTGGCGTAAACCTCCACCGCCGTCGCTGCGACAGGGCGCGGCGCGCCCGGGGCGAGGAACAGGATGCTGCCGCGTGGCGGGCTGGCGGTCAGCTCCGGACAAGGGCGATCCGCCCTTGGGCGACGCCCTTTCATATCCTCGCAATTGTCGCTCGCCGAGCCGAGGCTGACGAACAGGCCCCCGCCCTGCGCGACCGCGAGACCGGGGAGGTTGTGGAGGCCGTCGGTCGGCAGGCCGGTGACGACCGGCTCGACGCTTGCGGCGGGATCGGGGCTATCGGCATTGAGCCGGATGATCCGGCCGGATTCGGCGATGTAGAGAAAGCCGTCGTCCCCGGCGACGATCGAACCCGGCCGGTCGAGTTTGGTCAGCAGGACGGTCGGTTTCCAAGGCTGGTCAAGACGGACCCGGAGCAGCCGGCCGCGGTTCGACGAGCGCGAGCCGAGATCGGTAATGTAGAGCCAGCCGCGATGCTCGGCGAGCCCGCGCGGGAAGCCGAGCCCCGACCCGACCAGCCCGACGCAACTGCCCGGACGGGTGGTCAGCGACACCTTGGGAAAGCCATCGCAATGTCCTTTGGTCTGATAAGGACGCGCGGCTAGCGAAGGAGTGTGGGATGCGATGGCCAGCAATGTGATCGCGAGGCGGGCAATCCGGATGGCCCCCTGCCCCACCGATCAGACCAGTTTGCCGGGGTTCATCAGGCCCTTGGGGTCGAGACCGGCCTTGAGCGCGCGGATCGCGGCCACGCGGTCGGGGCAAAGCCGCGCGAATTCGTCACGCTTCATCTGGCCGATGCCATGCTCGGCGCTGATCGAGCCGCCGGTGGCGGTGACGAGATCGTTGACCAGCCGCGTGACCGCTGCGCCTTCTTCGTTCACCCAACTCGCTCCTCCCCGCCCCATCGCGCGGACGTGGAAGTGGATATTGCCGTCGCCAAGATGGCCGAAGCCCGAGGCGCGGGTCCCGGGGAACGCCGCTTCAACCGCCGCCGAAGCTTCGCGGAGGAAGCGCGGCATGAGGTCGACCGGCACGCTGATGTCATGCTGGGCGGCGGGACCGAAGGCGACACGTTCGGCCTCCGACAGACTGTCGCGGATACGCCAGAAGGCGTCGGCCTGCGCTTCGCTGGCGGCGATTGTCGCGTCGGCGATGAGGCCCCGCTCGATCAGCGGCGCGAGCAGGCGTTCGAGCAGTTTGTCAGGTGCTTCTTCGGCGGGTGACGCGGCGGTGGCCTCAACCAAGGCATGCCATGGATGCTCGGCCGCGAGTGGCTTGCGCGTGCCGGGGATGTGGGAGAGCGCGGCGTCGAGGCTTTCCTGGGGCAGTATCTCGAAGCCCTCAACGCGGTCGGTGCCGCTTTCGAGCGCGCGGAGCACCGCCAGCGCGGCGTCGGGACTGGCGAGCCCGAGCCATGCGACGGCGCGCTGGTGGATCGCTGGAACGAGCTTGAGCCGCACCGCGGTGATGATCCCCAGCGCCCCCTCCGCGCCGACCAGCAACTGGTCGAGCGACGGGCCGCGATTGTCCTTCTTGAGCCCGGCGAGGCCATCATGGATCGTCCCGTCGGGAAGCACGGCTTCTACCCCCTCGACCAGCCCGCGCATCGTCCCGAAGCGCAGAACCTGGGTTCCCCCGGCATTGGTCGATGTGAGCCCGCCGATCGTCGCGCTGCCGCGCGCACCGAGCGTCAGCGGGAAGCGCTGGCCGCTGTCGGCGGCGGCGTGGTGCAATGTCTCGAGGATCACCCCGGCTTCGGCGACGGCATGGCCCGGCTCGATCGCGCGGATGCGATTCATCCGCCGCAGCGAGACGATTAGCGCCGAGCCGTCAGCGGGCGGGGTCGCGCCGCCGACCATCGAGCTATTGCCACCCTGGGGGACAAGCGGCACACCGAGTTCACCCGCGAGCGACACCAGTCCCGCGACCTCCTCGGTCGATCCCGGCTGGAGGATGGCCAAGCTGGCCCCGGTCCAGCGCCCGCGCCAGTCGGTCAGCCACGGCGCGATGTCGGCCGGGTCGGTCAGCGCGATCTTGGCCCCGAACTCGGCGATTGCCCGCTCAATCAATGTTGCCGCGCTCATGGCCGGTCGCAGCGCAAAGCGGCGTCGGGGCGATGGACCAGCCGTCCGCCCTGAACGACGTCGGCGATGCAGCGCAGCGCCGCGACATCGGCCAACGGATCGGCCTCGACCGCGACCAAATCGCCCGCCGCCCCGGCACGGAGCGAGCCGAGCTTACCCTCCTGCCCAAGCGCTTTGGCGGCCTCGCTGGTGGCCGAGGCGATCGCCTGCATCGGGGTCATGCCGTAGCGCGTCATGTAAGCGAACTGGCGCGCGCCGAGGCCGTGGGGATAGACGCCGGCATCGGTACCGAAGGTCAGTTTGACCCCGAGCTTGACCGCCTTGGCGAAGCCCTGCCGCTGGACGTCGGTGGTGTCGCGATTCTTCTTGAGATATTCCGCCGGCCAGCCCTCGCGCGTCCCGACCTCCTCGATCCAGTCGCCGTTGAAAATGTCCATGTCGAGCCACACGCCGCGCGCCCTGGCCAAGGCAAGGCCTTCGTCGTCGATCAGCGAGGCATGTTCGATGGTTCGGGCGCCGGCGCGAATGGCTTCCTTAATCGCCAGCGCTCCATGCGCGTGGATGATGCAATAGCGCCGCCGCGCCTTGGCCTCGTCGCAGGCGGCCTTCATCGTCGCCGGGGTCAGCTCGAGCGCGCCGGGCTCGCTGCCGATCGCCAGCACCGCGCCCGAGCCGATCAATTTGACGAAATCGACCCCGCCGGCGACCAGCCGCCGGACCCGCGTCCGCGCCTCGGCGGGCCCACGCGCCTCGCCAATGCGAAATTCGGGGCCGATCACCGCGCCCTTGGGCGCGCCGGTCACCGCCCCGCCCCCGCCGGGAATGGTGATATAGCCCCCGGCGACAAACATTCGGGGCCCCTCGACATGGCCCGCAGCGATGGCATCGCGCAGCGCCACATCGGCCAGCCCGCGATAGGCGCCGACATCGCGCACCGTGGTGAAGCCCGAATGGAGCATGATCCGCGCCGCTTCTGCGCCTTTCAGGATGGTCGCCTCGGCGCTGTGCTTGAGCATGTCGGCCGGGTCGTTGGAACTGCCGTAGCCGTCGGCAACATGGGTGTGGAGGTCGATCAGGCCCGGCATCACCCAGCGCGCCGACCAGTCGAGCGCGCCCGGCCGCTCCTGCCTGCGCCACGGGCCGACCGAGGCAATCTTGCCGCCGCGCAGCACGACCAAACGGTCATGCTCGACAATAGCGCGCTCGGGATCGATCAGATGGCCGACATGGATCGCCAGTTCGGGCGGCGGAGGCGGCGGCGCGGCGGCGAGCGAGAGGAAACCGGCGAGCGCGATCCATATGCCGTACCGACGAACCATGTGATCCCGCTCCTTCCCGCCAGCCTTTGCAAAGGCGGCGGCGACAAGCAATAAGGGAGCCATGGCCAAGCCCGCTGCAAACCAGGATATCACCATCGTCGTCGCGCGCGCGATTAACGGGACGATCGGCAAGGACGGCGTGCTGCCGTGGCACCTGCCCGGCGACCTCCGCCACTTCAAGGCGGTGACCATGGGGTCGGCGATGATCATGGGGCGCAAGACCTTCGACAGCCTACCCGGCGTGCTGCCCGGCCGCCGCCACATCGTCCTGACCCGCGATACCGACTGGGCGGTGCCCGGCGTCGAGGTCTCGCATGACCGCGACGGCGCGCTCAAGCTGGCGGGAAGCGACCGGGTGACGGTGATCGGCGGAACCTCGATTTTCGAGATGTTTCACGAATTGGCGGGAAAGATCGAGCTGACCGAGGTGCTGGCCGAGGTTGAGGGCGATACCTTCATGGACGATCCTAGGTCGACCGGTAAGTGGCGCGAGATCGCCTGCGAGGATCACCTCCCCGAAGGAACGCGCGAAGGCTTTCGCTTTACGACGTTGGTGCGCGATAGCGGCTGAGGTTCGGCGTCCGGACTGTCAATGTCCGTTTTCGACCCATTACAGACATTACGCGTGGCGACAGCGGTCCAACAGACGGCGGCAAGAGCGTCGAACGCGGACCACCCCAAGCCTCTTCGAACCGCGTGCGTCGTCGCCGGTTGCTTTGCGATCTCTTGGCCAATCGGGCCAAGATCATTTTGGTTTGAACCGGCTCCAAAAGGACAGGCACATCGGGTAGAATTTCAAATGTTCAAAACTTTGCGCGCACATTCGCTTGAGCGGCTACAGCAGCAGCAATGGCAACTTTACGGGCCGAAAAGAATATCGCCGGATGGTATTGTCGTCACGCCAGCTAACGTGATTTGGAAATCCGTAATTCCGTTCAAATCGATATCGACCGACAAGATCGTATCAGAGCCTGAGATGACTGACGTCATGTGACCCTCGCTGATCCCGTAAGGTCGCAAGTCAATTTTGTCGATGCCAGTCTCGAAGTCGAGAATCCGGTCGTGGCCGGCTGGCCCCCAGCCCGGCGAAAAAGTGAAATAATCGCTCCCGGCACCTCCGGTAAGGATATCATTCCCCTCCCCGCCGATAAGGATGTCATTCCCAGCCCCGCCATCCAGAATATCAATGCCGCGTTCGCCAATTAGAAAGTCATCACCACCCTCACCGTAGATCGTGTCATTGCCGACAAAAGCGTTATTGCCTTCGTCACCCCTAATAGTGTCGTTGCCAGCCCCGCCAAAGATGAGATCATGGCCTTCGCCGCCCCAAATCTGGTCGCTTCCGCCATTGCCATAAACCGTATCGTTGCCGCCACGAGCGAAGATGTAGTCAGCCTTCGCGGAGCCGTTAAT
>JBKJNP010000054.1:0-15621 GCA_046593565.1 Sphingomicrobium sp.
CGATATTCGGGCAAATAGCGGCCGGCCTGACGCATGAGCCACATCGGCGGCGGGTCGCGCCGTTCGCCGCGCAGCACGGCGAGCAGCGGCTTGTCGGTCGGATCGGGCATGGGATCGAGCGAGGGCGCCACCCTCTTTCTCCTTATATATATAAATTAGAATCTAAGATTGGAGTGGTAGTAGGTCGCTTGGCAGCGGGGCTTAAGCGCCACTCCAGCATTTGCCAACAGTCCCGCCGACTCGACGACTCGCGCGATTCCGGCGAGTCGCGTGACGCTATTCCCATGATTCACAGATCGACCGCTCCAGCTAGCCGGTTGTGGATCGATTATGGACGATCCAAGGGCGGTTTGGGACGGCAAGCGTGGGTTGGACCATCCCCATTCCAACCGCTAGTTGAGTCACATTGTTATCCACAGGGTTGAACAGCCGCCATGAAGTTGGTCCTCGCCTCCGCCAGCACAATCCGCGCTTCCATGCTCGACGCGGCGGGCGTGGACCATGAGGTCGATCCGGCGCGGGTCGACGAATCGGCGGTGAAGGCGCGGCACGACGGTGACGATGCCGCGCTGGCCCGCGCCCTGGCCGAGGCAAAAGCGCTCGAAACCAGCGCCCGCCACTCGGAAAGCTGGATAATCGGCGGCGATTCACTGGTCAGCGTTGACGGGCATCGATTCGACAAGCCGGGCAGCCGCGACGAGGCGGCGACCCATCTTCGCGCCTTTTCCGGGCGGGCGATGCGGCTGACCAGTGCAGTGGCGCTGGCCCGGGACAGTCGAATCGACTGGGCGCATGTCGGCGAGGCAGTGTTGCGCGTCCGGCCGCTGTCCGAGGATTTCATCCACACCTATCTCGACGCCGAATGGCCGGCGGTCGGGGGCTGCGTCGGGGTGTTCCGGATGGAGGGCCGCGGGGTGACCCTGTTTGAGGCGGTCGAGGGCGACCATTTCACGATTCTTGGGCTGCCGCTGATCCCGCTTCTCGGGGCGCTTCGGGAGCGCGGACTGATGCCGTCATGACGTCAGCCATTCCCTACGCAGAAGTGATCGGGGACCCGGTTGCACAGTCGAAGTCGCCAGCAATTCATCGATTCTGGCTGGCGGCGTTGGGAATCGAGGGCGACTATCGCGCCTGCCAGGTGACACGGGCCGAGCTTGCATCCTATCTCGCCGGGCGGCGCGCCGATCCTTTGTGGCGCGGGTGCAATGTCACCATGCCGCTGAAGCTTGACGCTCTGTTGCTGGCCGACGACCCTACCGACCGCGCCACCGCTGCGGGCGCGGCCAATCTGCTGGTCCACCGCGACGGCAAACTGATCGCCGCCAACACCGATGTTGCGGCGGTGCGCGAGTTGATCGCGCCGCTGGTCGCCGCCGGGCAGGAGGTGCCAATCGTCCTGCTCGGCAATGGCGGCGCGGCTCGGGCGGTGCTGCTGGCGCTGCGCTCGCTCGAGGTCGGGCCGGTGTTTCTGCAGGCGCGCGACATGGCCGAAGCGGCCAAGCTGGCGGTCGAATTTCGCACCGGCTACCAACCGCGCCGCTTCGACACACCGGTTGACAGTAAGGGGCTGATCAATGCCACACCGCTCGGCATGACCGGGGTGGCACCGACCAGGATCGACATCGACGGCATGCCGAAGGACGGCTGGGTGCTCGACCTGGTCAGCGCACCCTTGCCGACCCCGCTGATGACCAGCGCCGTCGCGCATGGCCTGACCGTGATCGACGGCCTGTCGGTGCTGGTCGAGCAAGCCGCCGACAGTTTCGAATTATTGTTCGGTCAAAAACCACCGCGCAACCGGGACGGCGAATTGTTCGCGAGCTTACGCGCATGATCAAGCTGGCCATCACCGGGTCGATCGGCATGGGCAAGTCGACCGTCGCTGCAATGTTCGCCGAGACCGGGATTCCCTTGTTCGACGCCGACGCCGAGGTCCGCGCGATGCAGGGCACTGGCGGCAAACTGGTCAACGCGATCGAGTCGCGTTTCCCCGGCACCATCCGCGGCGGTGAGGTCGATCGCGATCTGCTCGGCGCGCGCGTACTCGGCGACCGCGACAGCCTCGCCGCGCTCGAGCTGATCGTCCATCCCGCGGTGATGGCAAAGCGCGAGGACTTCATCGCCGACCATCGCGACGCCCCGGCGTTGCTGTTCGACATTCCCTTATTGTTCGAAACCAATGGCGCGGGCGCCTTCGACAAGGTGATCGTGGTCTCGGCGCCGCCCGACGTACAGCGGCAGCGGGTCCTCGGGCGGCCCGGAATGACCGCCGCCAAATATGACCAGATCCTCGCCCGGCAGATGCCCGATGCGGCGAAACGCGAGCGCGCCGACTTCGTCATCGATACCGGTGCCAGCCTGGCCGAAACCCGCGCTCAGGTCGATGCGATCCTCGCTTGCCTCGGGATCGCCACGGAGCGATAATGCGCCATGCGTGAAATCATTTTCGACACCGAGACCACGGGCCTGAGCCCGGCGGGGGGCGACCGGATGGTCGAGATCGGCTGCGTCGAAATAGTCAACCGGGTCGAGACCGGACGCACCTATCATGCTTATTATAATCCCGAACGGGCGATGCCGGGCGAGGCGGAAGCAGTCCATGGACTTGGCGACAGGTTCTTGTCGGACAAGCCGATGTTCGCCGATACGGTGGCCGATTTGCTCGAATTCGTCGGCGATGCACCGTTGATCGCGCACAACGCGACATTCGATTTCGGCTTCCTCAATCATGAGCTGCAGCGCTGCAACCGCGATCCAGTGTGCCTCAGCCGGATGATCTGCACTTTGGTGCTAGCTCGATCGCGCCACCCCGGCGCCAAGCATAGCCTCGACGCTTTGTGCACCCGGTTCGGAGTCGATCGATCGCACCGGGTCAAGCATGGCGCGTTGCTCGACGCGCAATTGCTGGCGCAAGTCTATGTCGAGCTGACTGGCGGGCGCCAGATCGGGCTGACCCTGGTCGACGACAGCGCCGCCGGTGCCGCCTCGGCTTCATTCGCCGCGCCCGAGCGCCCGTTTCGGGCACCGCGGCCCCATTTCCCTTCCGATGCGGAACGGGAACGCCACCGGCGCTTTATTGCCGCACTGGCCAATCCCTTGTGGGAGCGCTTCCTCGCTCCGATTTAGGCGAAGTGTCCGCCAGCGTGTGATTGAAAGGAATATCTGTGAACGTTCGGGTCGCCGGCCATCAGGTCGAAACCGGGGAGGCGCTTCAGGCGCACGTCAGCGAGAGAGTGGAGGCGATAACCAGTCGATATTTTGATCGTGCCGCCGCCGCCAGCGTTACCTTCGGGCGCGGCCCGCATGACGATTTCACCTGCGACATCGTCGCCCCTGTCACCCAAGGTGTGGTGCTCAAGGCCTCGGGCCGAGCGCATGATGCGCACGTCGCCTTCGAAGGCGCGGCCGACAAGATCGAGCGCCAGTTGAGCCGCTACGTCAGCCGGCTGCGCAATCACAAGGGCAATGGTGCCGAGCCGGCAATCGGCGGGTCCGACCTGGTCGAGAACGCCGGCTACACCATCTTCGCCGCCCCGCCGCATACCGAGGAACCGCCGGCCAGCCCGCCGGTGATCGCCGAGACGAGGGTCGATATTCCCGCCGCGACGGTGTCCGACGCGGTGATGATGCTCGACCTTCGCAACACCAATGCGCTGATGTTCAAGAACCTCGCCAGCGGGGTGTTCAACATGGTCTATCGACGGGATGATGGCACGATCGGCTGGGTCGAACCGCAAGCGGAATGACAATCGCCTGATTGCCCTGTAACCGGACGGCCGCGCGTATCCGCCCGTCCTCAAGTTGAAAGCTGTCCAATGCGGCTGACTGAATTTCTCGATTTCGAATCAATCCGCGTCGGCCTTGGCGCTGGCAACAAGCGTCAGTTGCTCCACCAGCTCGGCCAGACCGCCGGCGCGCGGCTTGGGTTTGATCCGGCGCAGATCGTCGATTCGATCGTCGAGCGCGAACGTCTGGGCTCGACCGGCTTCGGCAATGGCGTGGCCATCCCGCATGGCAAGGTCGAGGGGCTGACCAATATCTACGCCATGCTGGTGCGGCTGGCCGAGCCGGTCGATTACAAGGCGATCGATGGCTTGCCGGTCGATATCGCATTCCTTCTCCTGTCCCCGCCAGACGCGGGCGCGGCGCATTTGAAGGCATTGGCGGCGGTTAGCCGGACGGTGCGCAACAGCACCACGCTGGAGAAGATGCGCGGCGCGCGAAGCCGCGATGCGCTTGCCGCCGTGCTGATGGCCGCCGAAGAACGCGATGCCGCCTGATTCGTCGATCGGGGGAGCCAGCGCGCACTTGCGCGGCCTCGAATCCCTATACGATTCGGCGCCGATCAACCGCTTGTTTGAATCGCGGCTGACATTGGCCGACGCCGGCCAGTCGCGGATCAAGTTCAATGTGTCGAACGATGCCTTCCACGCTGCCGGCGCGGCGCATGGCACGCTCTATTTCAAGATGCTTGACGATGCGGCTTTCTATGCCGCCAACGGACTGGTCACCGACCGCTTCCTGCTGACCACCGCCTTCAACCTGCATTTCACGCGGCCGATGCGCGAGGGGCCGATGATCGCGGAGGGCAAATGGATCAGCGGCAAGCGCCGGGTGTTCGTCGCCGAGGCGCGGATCGTCGATTCCGAGGGCGAGGAATGCGCGCGCGGCACCGGCACCTTCCTGCGCTCGCACATCGCCTTGTCCGGGCTCGACGGCTACCGCGCCACTTGAGCCTGTTTCGAACGTGAACGAGCGGCTCCCCGCCAAACTCGAGGCGACCGCGTTGATGCGCCAGGTCGAAAGCGCGGGCGGCTTCGCGACCATCGTCAAGCGCGGCGACCCCGACAGCGGCGCACTGATCCTGCTGGTCGCCGAGCGCGGCGCGCCCAAGGCCCTGGTCGAGCGGCGGATGGGTGCGGATTTCGACTATCGCTGGACGATTACTGCCGAGCACGATGACGCCGCGCCGAAAAAGTTCCTCGAATCAATGCAAAATACCACTCGGTTCGACCCGGATTGCTGGCTGATCGAACTGGACGTCGCGGATGCGGAACGATTCATCGCTGAAACGATCACTTTGCCTTGATTGGGTAACTTGTTGCGCCGAAAGCGGGGGCAACAGCACAGCGGAGGGCAGTTTTGTCCGGCAAATCGGCCGGCAGCCGCCACGCAGACGGGGCACAATTCTCGGCGCAAGCGAGGCTCATTCAAGGGCCCAGGCACCACGGATCGTTCGCCGCACATGTTAAAGATCAAATGACGTTTACCCTTCGCTCTACCGCTCTGGTCCTCGCTGGCTTGACCGCCATGACGGTCGCCCCTGCCCAGGCGTTTGAAACCCCGGAGCCGCTCATTTTCGGCAGTTCCAATGCTCTCCCGACCGAAACCGTGCAGCAGCCGATCCCGGCCAGTCTCCAGCTTCCCAATCTTTCCGATGCGGTCGACCCGCTGGCCCCCGCGCCCGACGGCGAAGTGACGCCCGAGCTAGAGGACGAGCAGCCGGTCACCGCGGTTCCGCGCCCGACCGGCGATCTCGCCGCCAAGGTTGCAGCGCTTCGTGGCAGCGATCCCGGCAGTCGCGAGCTCGAATGCCTCGCGGTTGGAATCTATTATGAATCGAAGAGCGAGCCGCTCGCCGGCCAGCTTGCGGTCGGCCATGTCATTGCCAGCCGCGCCAAGTCGGGCCGCTTCGCCTCAACCTATTGCGGCGTCCTGTTCCAGCGCAGCCAATTCAGCTTCGTGCGCGGCAATTCCTATCCGCAGCCGGCGCGCGCCAGCCGCCAGTGGCAAAACGCCGTCGCGGTGTCCAAGATCGTCGACCAGCAGCTGCATAAGTCGGCGGTGCCCGGTGCCTTGTTCTTCCACGCCAAGCGCGTGTCGCCGCGGTGGCGCCTGAGCCGGGTCGGAAGCGTCGGCAACCACATCTTCTACCGCTAGAAGACTTTCCTTCGTTCCCGTATCGTTCTAATCGTCGACGGTGAACAACACCGCCCTGATTCCCGATTGTTTCACCGATTTGCCGCCGGTCGCGGCCGAGGTTGCGCGCGGCGTGACCCGGCTGTTCTGCCGCCGCGACTGGTTCGCGATGTGCGAGGTGCCGCTGCCCAACGGTCGCCGCGCCGACCTGTTGGCGATCGATCCCAAGGGGCAATTGACGATCGTCGAGATCAAGGTCAGCCGTGCCGACCTGCTCGGCGACGACAAATGGCGCGACTATCTCGATTATTGCGACCGCTTCTTCTGGGCGGTGCCGCAGGCGTTGTGCGGGCTGCTCGACGAGGCGCATTTCCTTCCCGACGAGGCCGGCCTGCTGGTTGCCGATCGTTATGATGCGGCGGTGCTCCGCGAAGCCGCGCTTCGACCGCTCAGCCCGGCGCGGCGCAAGGCCGAATGGCTCAATTTCGCACGGCGAGCGGCGCGGCGCCTGTCGGTGCAGATCGACCCGACGCTCGGGCTAGGTAGCTAGGGTTTCGCCGGGGCGATCTGCCCCGCGCGCGATTTGACCGTCTCGATCAACCGCAACATGTCCTTCGACCGCGTATCGCGCGCGGCATGCTCGCGCGCCGAATATCCGGTGTGGTCGCGCTTGTCGGGGTTGGCGCCAAGCTTGAGCAGGGTGCTGACGATCGCCGCCTGGCGCTGCTGCACCGCGGCGGTCAGCGCGGTCTCGCCGAGCTTGTTGGACCGGTCGACCTGGGCGCGAGCCATCAGCAGCCGCGCCACGCCTTCGCCATAGCCGCTGCGTGCGGCGATGATCAGCGGCGTGTCGCCGTTGCGGTCGCCGGCATTCTTGTCGGCACCCTTTTCAAGCAGGAAGCTCAGCCAGTAGCTATTGCGGGTGCGCACAACGATGTGCAGCGCGGTCGATCCGTCGCTGCCGCGATGGTTGATTACGCTCGATCCGTCGGCCTCGGAAAGCTTGAGCGCCTTGCTGCCGTCATGCTCGCGCAGCGCCCTGAGGAATTGCTCGCCATTCGACGACATGCCTTGACCAGCGATCGGACCAGCGACCAGCATCGCACCGGAAAGCCCGACCATTATCCGCTTCATCACTCGCATTCGCCCCATCTTCCTTGGTTTGCCATTGGCCTTGATCCCACCGCCATGCCCGCCCATGGCTACACCGGCGATGAACGAACGAAAACCTTTTTGGGAGCGACCCCTCGCCAGCCTCGATCGCGGGGAGTGGGAAGCGCTGTGCGACGGCTGCGGCCGCTGCTGCCTGCACAAGCTGGAAGATGAAGATACCGGTGAGCTCCATGCCACCAATGTCGCCTGCAAATTGCTCGATCGGCGCACCGGACAGTGCACCGATTACAAGAAGCGCAAGGTCCTGGTCAGCGATTGCGTCCAGTTGGCGATCGGCCAGCTCAACGGGCTCGAATGGCTGCCCTCGAGCTGCGCGTACCGCCTTCGCGCCGCGAACGAGCCGCTCCACGATTGGCACTATCTGATTTCTGGCGACCGCGAGACGGTCCATTCGGCCGGCCAGTCAACCCGCGGCTGGACGGTCAGCGAAGTCGATGCCGGCGAGCTGGAATGGCACCTTGTCGACCGCCCCCTCTGAAGCGGCGCTCGACCACCCCGGCCTGCCGTGGCCGATCGCCATTCGTCACCATCCCCAGGCGCGGCGGCTGCGCCTGAGGCTCGACCCCGATAATCGCCGGCTACTGCTTACCTGCCCACCGCGGTCGAGCCGCAAGGCGGCACTCGATTGGGCGGTCGGGCAGAAGTCATGGGTCGAGTCCGAGCTCGCCAAGCTGCCGCCGGGCAATCCGTTAGCGCCAGGCGAGATTATCCCGCTAGAAGGCGAGGAGGTCTTGCTTGTCTTGGCCGAGGAGCGACCGCGTACCGTCCGGATGGAGAATGGCCAATTGATCAGCGGCGGTCCGCGCGACGGCTTCGGGCGGCGGATCGAGGCCTGGCTCAAGCGCAGAGCCCGCGACCTGCTGTCCGCTGAAACCGCCGAAGTCGCGCGCCGCGCCAGCGTTACCATTCGCTCGGTCAGCATCGGCGATGCCTCGTCGCGCTGGGGCAGCTGCTCGACGTCGGGGGCGATTCGCTACAATTGGCGGCTGGTGCTCGCCCAGCCAGACGTTCGCCGCTGGGTGGTGGCGCACGAAGTGGCGCACCGCGTGCACATGAACCACGGGCCCAAGTTCAAGGCGCTCGAAGCCGAACTGTTCGACGGCGACGTCGATGCCGCGCGATCAGCCCTGCGGCTGGTCGGGCCGCGGCTCAAGCGGGTCGGGCGCGGGCTCTGACCGCGGCGGCGGTCGTTGCGGCTGCTGCGGTTGCGGCTGGCGCTGGGGTGGCGGGCTGCTGAAGATGCGGTCGAGCTCGGTCTGGTCGGGACCGCCGGGCGCGGGTGGACCGCCAAGTGTCGCCAGTGGATCGGTCGGCTGCGGGCCAATCGGATTGCCGTTTTCGTCGACCAAGGGCGGTCCCGCGCCATCTTCATAAGGCAGGCCCCAGGCTTCTTCGTCGGGCTCCAGCTGCCAGTCGGGCAGCGGCACGTCGGTCTCGAAATTCTGCACCGGGCGACCGGCCACCGCGATGCGCATGAAATCGGCGAACGCGCGCGCCGGGGCGGTACCGCCCTGCAGGCCCGCGACCGCCTTGGCATCGTCGCGGCCCATCCACACACCGGTGGTCAGACCGCTCGAGAAACCAATGAACCAGCCATCCTTGTTGGACGTGGTAGTGCCGGTCTTGCCCGCCACCGGGCGTCCGATATTGGCGGCGCGGCCAGTGCCGCTGAGCACCGCCGATTGAAGCAAATCAGTCATCCCCGCCGCGACCCAAGGCGCGACCAGCACCCGCTCCTCGCTGCGCTCATGCTGGTAGAGCAGGCGCCCGTCGGCGGCGACCACCTTGCTGATCGCGTAAGGCATCACCGACACGCCGCGATTGCCGACCGAAGCGAAGGCGCGGGTCATGTCGATCAACCGCACATCGCTGGTCCCGAGTACCATCGACGGATAGGTCGAAAGGTTGGTCCCGACCCCGAACCGCCGGGCCATGTCGGCGATCGTCCCGAACCCCAGTTCGGCGCCGATCTTGGCGCTGATCGTGTTGATCGAGCGGGAGAAAGCCTCGCGCAGCGACACCGGGCCAGCAAAGGTGCGGGTCGAGTTGCGCGGGGTCCAGCCGTCGACCGTGATCGGCGCGTCGACCACCGTGTCGGTCGGCTTGCGGCCGGCTTCGAGCGCGGCGAGATAGACGAACAATTTGAACGCCGATCCCGGCTGGCGTTCGGCCTGGGTGGCGCGATTGTAGAGCGACGAAACATAGTCGCGGCCGCCGACCATCGCCCGCACCGCGCCGTCGCGATCGATCGACACCAATGCCCCCTGCGCCCCCCGCGGCGCATAAGCGTTGATTGCCCGATCCGCGGCGACCTGCATCTTGGGATTCAGCGTGGTGTAGACGTCGATCGGTTCCGACGTCTCGTCGATCAACGTATCGAGCTGGGGCAAGGCCCAGTCGGTGAAATAGCGCGCGCTATTCTGCTTCGCGGCCGGCTGGACCCTGATCTGCGCGGCATCGACCTCGACCCCGGGCGACAGGAAGCCATTTTCGATCATCGAATTTATGACCACTCCGGCGCGACCGCGTGCGGCGTCGACATCGGCGGTCGGCGAATAGTTGGACGGGGCTTTCACCAGCCCGGCGATGATCGCTGCCTCGCCGAGGCTGAGGCTGTCGGCGCCATGACCGTAAAAGGTGCGGCTGGCGGCATCGATGCCGTAGGCGCCGCCACCGAAATAAACGCGATTCAGATAAAGCTCGAGGATCTGGTCCTTGCTGAACTTGCGCTCGAGCGCCAGCGCCAGCACGCCTTCCTTGATTTTGCGCCCGAAGGTGCGGCTGTTGGTCAGGAAGATGTTGCGCGCCAACTGCTGGGTGATGGTCGATCCACCTTGCCGCCAGGCGCCGGTTTCGAACCGCACCTTGACCGACCGCGCCATGCCGATCGGGTCGACGCCCAGATGCCAGCGGAAGCGCTTGTCCTCGACCGAGATCATCGCCGCACGCATCGTCGCCGGGATCCGGTCGTAGGGCACCCACTGGCCGTAGCTCGGTCCCATCGTCACCAGCACGGTGCCGTCGGCAGCGCGGACCCGGATCATCTGGCCAAGGTCATCGCGTTGCGCCAGCTCGTCATAATCGGGCAGCGAAGCGATCGCCACGCCGACGAAAATCATCAGTATGACAAGAGCCGCGCCAGCAGCGGCGAGCCCGTATTTGAAAGCGGTCACCAGTCGTGAGCCGATAGTTTTTTTGGAAGTGCTAGCCATTCGCGGTCAAGCGATAGGAACAAGCCGCGGTCGCGGCAAGAGTCCGTCGATTTGCTCGGCCGGCGCGGGCATGTTGGCCATACGAAGATTGCGCTCGGCGGAACTAATCATGGCGCCGACCGTGGCGAGAAAATCGTGAAGCGGGGCTTAACCATGTTTTCATCCCTGACCGATAGGGATGGCAGCATGTTGGTCCTGCGTATTGCTTCATTGTGGTCGATTGCCCTGTTTGCCGGGGCGCTCGCCATGCCCAGCGTCGCGACGGCGCAATGCCGCCTGTGCGCGACACCCACCACCGCGCCCGACCAGGCAAGCGATTCCACCCCGATCCGTCTTGAGGTCCAGGCGCGGCTCGATTTTGACCAGGTTATCCTGATCGACTCGGGCAGCGTCGGCACCGCGCGGATCGCGCCCGACGGATCGAGTTCGATAAGTGGATCGGTCGGCGCGCTCGGCGGCAGGGCGATGGTCGGCAGCGTGATCGTTCGCGGCGAACCCGGGCGGCTGGTGCGAATAGCTTTTCCCGATACGATCATGCTCCACGGCCTGAGCGGCAATTCGATCCGCGTCCGCGCCTTGACCAGCGACTTGCCGACTGCGGCCCGGCTCGATTCGCAAGGGTCGCTCCAATTTCGATTTGGTGGCGCACTGGAAATTTCCGGCGCGGTTGAAGGCGAGTATCGTGGCGAAATCCCGATCACAGTCGACTATCTGTAGGGATAGCTCCGAACCGGACCAAATACGAACGCCCCGTTAACCATGTCATTGAGCAAAGCCGTAAGCGATCGCGGTTAATGACGACATCACGGTTGGCCGGTTGTCCGGGCGCCGCTCGGATTTGGAACCAGTGGGGATTTGACTATGAACAAGTTTGTGAAATTTGCGGCGCTGGCCGCTACCGTTCTCGCCACGACGCCGTCGCTCGCTGCTCCGGTTGGCGTGACCGGCGCTCCGCCGTCGGCGACCGCGCGCATCATTCGTCCGCTCAGCCTGACGTCGACCGGTTCGCTGAACTTCGGTACGATTGTGCTGAACGGTGTCACCGCCAACCGCACCGTTGCGCTGAGCAGCGGCAACGTTCTCGATTGCGGTGCCGGCACGACCGAACTGCAATGCTCGGGTGCGACCAGCGTCCCGACCTACAATGTGCGTGGCACCAACAACCAGGTCGTGACGGTCATCAAGACCGCCAGCAACCTGACCAACAGCACCGACGGTTCGACCCTGTCGATGACCCCGTCGGGCGCCGCCACCGTCTTGCTGATCAATTCTGGCGCGCCGGGCCTCGATTTCAACATCGGTGGCTCGATCGTGATCGGCGCTGCGACGACCGATGGCGTCTATTCGGGCACCGTCAACGTCCAGGTTGACTATCAATAAGCTTTTTCAATAGCTTATGACTCGCTCCTTCAGTCCGGAGTGCTAGACCAGAAGGGTCGCCGGCTAGTCCGGCGGCCCTTTTCGTTGCGCTCCGTCCACGTCCGAGCCTTGTTCACAGCGGGTAAGCGGCGATGGTTAGCGGTAAAGTAACCATTTCCGATCAATCTCCACCGAAATGGACCAAGTGGAGTTTGATCGATGAAGTTTCCCCGTCGCCTGCTGACCGCGCTCGCCTTGCCGCTCGCTTTCCTCGCCACACCGGGCGCCCAGGCCGGGGTCGGCGACTTGCTGGTCGCGCCGACCCGGATCGTGCTCAACGGTTCGCGCGGGACTGAGATCGTGCTGAGCAACATCGGCGACGATGTCGCGACCTATCGCGTCTCGGTCGAGCTTCGCCGGATGAAGCCCGATGGCACGCTCAACGATGTGGTCGAAGCCAATGATCGTGAGAAGACCGCGCAGAGCATGATCCTCTACGCCCCGCGCCGCGTCACCATCGCTCCCAATCAGCCGCAGACCATTCGCATCGCCGCGCGCGCGCCTGCCGGCCTGCCCGATGGCGAATATCGGGCGCACCTGCTGTTCCGCGCGGTCCCGGCGCCGCGACCGGTGGCGCCGCCGGCCCAGGTCAAGGGCGTCTCGTTCGAACTGATCCCGATTTACGGCGTCACCATCCCGGTGGTGGTGCGGATGGGTAATCTCGCCGCCAAGGTCGGGATCGCCAATGTCGCGCTCGCCCAGTCAAACGGGAAACCGGCAATATCGCTCGATTTAACCCGGGCCGGCGACCGCTCGGTGTTCGGTGACGTGCGCGTGTTCAAGGCCGGGATCAAGGATCCGATCGCCATCCAGCGCGGGGTCGCCATTTATACCGAAATCGGCACCCGCCACATGGTGATTCCGATCAATCCCGATCTCGCCGCCTCGGTCGCGGGCCCCGTGACGGTCGATTTTGTCGAATCGACCGACAGCGGACCGGTGTCGCTGGCCGAAACCCGGACCGTGCTGCGCTAGGGGCTCGGGGGCCGGGGCAAGCTCGTCATGCGCAAGATTGGGGATTGGGGGCGTAAAGCGCTCGCCTTGATGGCGCTGGCTTCGGCCGGCGCCGTCGGCGCGCTTGCCGCCGCGCCATTTGCCGAAGGCTGGACCGCCGACCCCGACGACCAATATCTGCTCGACGTCAACATTCGCCAGCAGCGGCTCGGAGACGGGGTGCGCGCCTATGGCACACCCGACGGCACCTGCATCGTGTTTGGCGACTTCCTGACTGCACTCGACGTGCCAATGAAGATCGATCTCGAAGCGAAAAGCGCGAGCGGCTGGGCGTTCAAGGAAGCGCACAAGATCAACATCGACCGGCGCGCTGGCCAGGTCCGCTACGGCGGGCAGGCCGAAGCCCTGGCCAAGGGTGTGGTGCGCGATGTCCCAGAGGGTTGGTGCGTGGATTCATCGGCATTGAGCCGCTGGTTCGGGATCAAGGTCCTGCCCAAGACCAACGGATCGGCCTTAGTGCTTGAATCCGAAGCAAAATTGCCGGTCGAACTGGCCGCGGAGCGCCGCCGCCGCGCCGCCCAATTGAAGAAGAATGCGGCAATCCAATTGTCGTCGCTGCCGCAGGTGCGTTTGCCGTACCGCATGTGGCGCGCGCCGGCGCTCGACTTCGTCGTCAGCGGCGGGGTTACATATCGCGCATCAAACGGGACCAGGGTCGATCGCCGCGCCGCCGTCTATGCCGCCGGCGAAGTGGCGCAATTGTCCTACAATGCGCAGGCATCGACCGACGACAAGGGCAGGCCGCAGTCGGTGCGCTTCCGCGCCTTCCGCTCGGACCCTGAGGGCGGGTTGCTCGGCCCGCTCGATGCAACCCATTTCGAATTTGGCGATGTCGCGGGGCATAGCAGCCGCCTGCTCGGCACCGGCTCCTATGGCCGCGGCGTCGCGGTCACCAACCAGCCGTTATTCACTCCGACCAGCTTCGATCGCACTCGTTTCGAGGGTGAATTGCCGGTCGGCTGGGAAGCGGAGCTCTATCGCAACGGCCAGCTGCTCGGTTTTGCCGAGACCAATGGCGACCAGCGCTACCAGTTCAACGACGTACAACTGCTCTACGGCGAGAATCGCATCGAAATTGTCATGTACGGTCCGCAGGGGCAGGTCCGCACCCGAAGCGAAATGGTCAATGTCGGGCAGGAGAATGTCCCACCGGGGAAGACCTGGTATTGGGCGGGGGTCAATCAGCCTGGCCGGGACTTGGTCAATTTCTACGACCGGCCCGACGATCCCAACCTGCCGCGGGCACAGGCCACGCTTGCGCTGGCCCATGGCATCGACCAGAAAACCTCGGTCGGAGTGACGATCCAGGCGCTCCAGCTGGCCGATGAGCGGCTGACTTATGTCGAAGGCACGGTGCGTCGTTCGGTCGGCGCGGCGCTGGTCGAAGTGGCGGTGGCGCGCGACGACAAGGGCGGGCTGGCGGCGCGGGCGCAAATGCTCGCCCGGCTTGGTTCGGTCAATCTTAGTGCCGAAGCGATCGTGGCCAAGGACTTTCGCTTGAACGGGCTCGAACGCAAGAGCGTGCGAGAAGGGCGCATCGCGATCGACGCGCCGCTCAAGATTGGCCGGGCCCTGGTCCCGGTGCATGGCGATGTGCGCTATTCGCAGCGCGGCGACGGCACCCGGCAGCTCGAGGCGGCGGCGCGATTGTCCAGTCATATCAACCGCTTCAACCTGGCCGGTGATTTGCGATACCGACGGCAATGGGGTTCGGGCGGGAGCGGACCCGAACCGCCGGCCGAAATTGAAGGATCGATGATCGCATCAGGCCGGATCGGTCCGGTGCGGCTCCGCGGATCGGGGGTGTGGCAGCTGTCGCCCGACAGCCGGTTCAAGACCGCCGAAGTCTCGGCTTACTGGTCGGCGTCTGAGAAAGCCGATTTCGAGGGCGCGGTCGCTTACGACGCGCAGAGCCGGCTGGGCCGCGCGCGAATCACGCATATCCGGCGGTTCGACACGATGGCGGTGGCGCTGACCGGCGAAGCGGCCAGCGACGGGTCAGTCGCGGTTGGCTTCAACCTCAATTTCTCGCTCGATTCGAGCCGCCGCGGCCTGTCGCTGTCGCGCCAACAGCTCGCATCGGCCGGCGCGGTTCGCGCCACGGTGTTCCGCGACCTAAACGACAATGGTCGCCGCGATGCCGGTGAACCCGTTGAAAAGGGCGCACTTATCACCACGGGATCGAGGCTGTCCGAGCGCACCACCGATGCGCAAGGCACGGTGCTGGTTGCCGGACTCACCAATTATGTCCCGATCACGGTCGGGATCGACACGACGAGCCTCGGCGATCCGACGCTCGCGCCGAAAAAGGCGTTGCAGGTGGTCACCCCGCGTCCCGGAATCGCCGCCGATGTCGAAATCGCCTTGGTTGGCGCGGGGGATATCGAGGGCGCGGTGGTGAAGGATGGCGGCGAGGGGTTCGAAGGGCTCGAACTCGAACTGGTCGACGCGTCGGGCAAGGTCGTGGCAAGCACGCGCAGCGATTATGACGGCTTCTTCCTGTTCGAACGGGTCGCCTACGGCCGCTATACCGTCCGCATCGCCGCCGAAAGCGCCCGGATTGCGCAGATTACGGCGGGTCTGAACCTTTCCGCGACGATCAATGCCGACACGCCTGTGGCGCGACTGGGCGCCGCCCGCGTCGTGAAAATCCCCGAAATTGCAGCAATTCCTGCGGCCGCGGAGTCGTCTGGCACGACATTGCGCTGAGCCTCGCCAACCACCGCCGCTATTGCGAACCATTATCGGTTTCGCATCGGCAGGAAAAATGGTGCGGTCGAGAAGACTCGAACTTCCACGGGCTTTCGCCCACAACGACCTCAACGTTGCGCGTCTACCAGTTCCGCCACGACCGCATCCGTGAAAAAGCGACGGGAAGAAATGT
>JBKJNP010000072.1:0-3586 GCA_046593565.1 Sphingomicrobium sp.
ACCGTCAGCCAGTTCGACCGCCAGTCGACCAGCCCCTTGCGGGCATAATTGGCAAAAGCGGTGGCGGTGCCGAACATCGACTGCAATTTGTTGGTGGCCAGCGCATTGATCGGTGGCACGCCGGCGAACAGCAGAGCCGGCATCATGATCAGCCCGCCGCCACCAGCGATGGAATCGATAAAGCCCGTGAGCACGGCGACCGTGGTCAGGACAGGATAAACCCAGGGATCGATCATCGGTCCCCCGTATCCCTTCGTGTCGAGCGAAGTCGAGGGCGTGTCTCGACTTCGCTCGACACGAACGGCTAGTGGCGGGCAATGCAGAGGTTTAAATTCTCAATCAACGCCACCGATGGCGCGGCTCGTACCGGCATCGTTGCAATGCAGCGCGGCGAGATCCGCACACCCGCCTTCATGCCGGTCGGGACCGCGGCCACTGTCAAGGCGATGAAACCCGAGGGAGTACGGGCGAGCGGGGCGGACATCTTGCTTGGCAATACCTATCATCTGATGCTTCGCCCCGGCGCGGAGCGGGTGGCGCGGCTGGGCGGGCTGCACAAATTCATGAACTGGGACCGGCCGATACTGACCGACAGCGGCGGTTACCAGGTGATGAGCCTGAGCGATTTGACCAAGGTCAGCGACGAAGGGGTCTCGTTCAAAAGTCACCTCGACGGATCGCGACACCTGCTCAGCCCCGAGCGGTCGATCGAGGTGCAGCGGCTGCTCGGCAGCGACATCGTCATGCAATTCGACGAACTGGTCCGCCCCGATGTCAGCGACGCCAAGCAGCGCGAAGCGATGGAGCGATCGATCCGTTGGGCCAAGAGGTCGCGCGACGAATTCGACCGCGGCGGCGAACATGCGGAACGCGCCGCCATCTTCGGTATCCAGCAGGGCGTGTTGGACGAGGGGATGCGCAAATCGTCGGCCGACGCGCTGATCGACATCGGCTTCGATGGCTATGCGGTCGGCGGGCTTGCGGTGGGCGAGGGACAGGAGGCCATGCTCGCCTGCCTGGATTTCGCGCCGCGCCAATTGCCTGTCGACAAGCCGCGCTATTTGATGGGGGTGGGCAAGCCCGACGATATCGTCGAGGCGGTGCGGCGCGGGATCGACATGTTCGATTGCGTGCTTCCGACGCGCTCGGGGCGGACGGGGCAAGCGTTCACCGCCGACGGACCGATCAACATCCGCAACGCCAAGTTCGCGGAGGATCAGGAGCCGATCGAGGCCGACTGCCCGTGCCCGACCTGCGCCGATGACAGCCGGGCTTATGTCCATCACCTCGTCCGGTCAGGCGAGATCCTCGGGTCGATGCTGATGACCGAGCATAATCTGTGGTTTTACCAGCGGCTGATGCAGGGACTTCGCGATGCGATCGGCGCGGGGCGGTTCGCTGCACACGCAACGGCCTTCCTCGACCGCTACCGGATGCGCTAGTCCCCTCCGATGGGGGAGCGACTTTCGACATTTCTGGCGGGACGATGGGGGTGGCTCGCGGTCGCTGGGCTGGCGCTTTTCTACCTGTTGCTCCACCCGATCGGGTTCACCGGCGGCGGGGCCG
The DNA here is from genome assembly GCA_046593565.1 of Sphingomicrobium sp. Classification (GTDB taxonomy): domain Bacteria; phylum Pseudomonadota; class Alphaproteobacteria; order Sphingomonadales; family Sphingomonadaceae; genus Sphingomicrobium. Next base: position 1,567 of record JBKJNP010000072.1, read on the forward strand.
ACGATAGCCGCTACCTCGCGGCGGCGCGATGTTGGGCCGCCGAGGGCGCGATGTGCCTGCCCGACAATCACTGGGCGAGCCGCTGGCCGGCGCTGGCGCCGATCGCAGCCGGGATCGGCCTGTTCGGCGATGGCCGGACGAGCATCGGGCTCGGAACGCTGGCGGGGTGGATGGCGTCGATCGCGCTGGTCGGTCTGATCGGGCGCTTGTGGTTCGACCGCGCCACCGGATTGCTCGCTGCGGCCTTGTTCACCTCGATCCCGCTCGTTTCGGCCTGGGCGACGCAGCCGTCGGTCGATCTGATAGAACTGACCTTCCAGCTTGGCGCGCTGTCGCTGGCGACGATCGCGTATCGCTGCCAATCGGCGGGGATGGCGGTCGCGGCCGGAGTGGCAGCGGCCGTGGCGGTGCAGTCCCGGGAGACCAGCCTGATCTTCTGCGGCGTAGCGGCGCTGGCGTGGCTGGCGCTCAACCGCGAACGGCGCGGAATATTGCTGTGGGCAGTGGCCGGCTTCGGCGGGGCGATGGTGGCGGAGATGATTGCCTATGCGGTGGCGACGGGGGATCCACTGGCGCGCTATCGGCTGTCGTTGGGCCATGTCGCGATCGCCTCGCCGGAATTGCAGCCGTGGGTCGACACCAGCCGAAGCCCGCTGCTCAATCCCGATTATATCGCCGGGTGGAAAAGGGCGGCGGGAGTCGAGCTGTGGTGGCCGGTCGACCCGTGGCTTAACCTGCTGGCAAGCCCGGTGATCGGCTTGTGGTTGATCGCGGCGGTGGGGCTGGGGCCTGTCAGCCAAGGTGATGGCCGGCGGATGGCGGGGCGAGTGGCGCTCGGGGCCGGTCTGGTGGCGGTGCTGCTGGTCTATGTGCTGGCGGTTGATCCCAAGCCGCGAATGTTTTTGCTCCTCGCCACGGCGGCGGTGCTGGTGATCGGCTGGGCGGCAGTCGGGTTCGTCCGGCGAGGCAAGGGGCCGGTGCCGGTGGCGGTTGTCGCCTTGCTGCTCGGATGGGGCGCGGCGACGATTGTCTGGCTGCCCGATACTAGAAAGATAGAGCGTGCAGCGCAGGTCTGGATCGCGGCGCATCCCGGCGCGATCGAGAGCGATCCGCGGACGGTCGGCGCGTTGACCTTGTTGCCCGAAGCGCGGGCCCTGCCGCCGGTCGGATCGGGCAAACCGCTGCGGCTGGTGCTGGCGACCTCGACCTGTGCTGAACTGGCCAAGGGCCGGGCGAAGGTGGTGGCCGAGCGCCGGAGCGCTGCGGGCACTCTTTGCCTGGTCAGTCCGACGAAGGGGTGAAGCCGACCGAAAGGAAGCCGGGCATCGGGCCATTCCAGCTGTCATCATCTTTGACTTCGGCCTTCGCCGCAGGACGGGGGGCTGGCTTAGGTGCCTCGCGCTTCGGGTCGGGACGCCGAGCCTCGGGCTTGCGTTCTTCGCGGCGGGGCTCTTCGCGGCGAGGTTCAGGCTTGCGCTCGTCTTGGCGAGGCTCTGCGCGGCGGGGTTCTTCGCGGCGGGGTTGTTCGCGCTTGGCGGCGGGCTTGGCCCGTTCGCGGCGGGGGGCCTCCGCTTCGACCGCTTCAGGCTCGGCAGCAGCAGGCGCGGTGTCGCCGGCACCGCTGCGGGGCAGCTTCATACCGGTCAGTTTCTCGATCGCCGCGACCGCCTCGCCATCGGCCGAGGTGGCGAGCGTATAGGCAATCCCAGTCATCCCGGCGCGGCCGGTGCGGCCGATGCGGTGGATGTAATCGTCGGGCTGCCACGGCACGTCGAAGTTGATGACGTGGCTCACTCCCTTCACGTCAAGCCCGCGGGCAGCGACGTCGGAGGCGACGAGGACGGTGACGTCCCCGCTCTTGAAGCGGTCGAACTCGGCGATCCGGCTCGACTGGTCCATGTCGCCCTGGATCTGGCCGACGGCGAAGCCCGAGCGCTTGAGGCTGGTGTAGACTTCGCGGACCGTGACCTTCTTGTTGCAGAAGATGATCGCATTCTTGAAGCCCGGCTCGCGCAGGATG
>JBKJNP010000228.1:0-3147 GCA_046593565.1 Sphingomicrobium sp.
GGCGGAAGCGACGCTCGGCGTCGGCGTGCTGGCGCTCGTCGCTTGGTTTGGCACGCTCGATCCGGGGCAATGAGATCAGTCCGCTACTTCGTCATCCAGATCGTAACATCCTGCGGAAAATCTTATCCGGCTCAGTCCTGAGCCATGCGCGGAAAAACACGCATTAATTCCTCCAGCTTGATTGCTCGCGTTGCGGCGTCGCCGCTGGCCGCCGCTTCATCAAGGCAATGGCTCACATGTCCGCGCAACAATTCGGCTTCGACCTTTGATAACGCCGCGCGGGCGGCCTGAACCTGCGTGACGACATCGATGCAATAGCGATCGTCTGCGATCATGCCCGCGACGCCTCTAATCTGGCCCTCGATCCGTGCGAGCCGCTTGACGAGTGCGTCCTTGTTTCCGGTGTATCCTCGCATGGGGGCCTCTCTATCATGTCGCGGTTGCATATACCCCTTGGGGGTATCATATAGGTAGTGGGCATGTTGAAAACAGGACTTGTTATGACAGACCTCACATCGATCATTCGCGGCAAGAACCTCAGCGTCAACCGGCTGGGTATGACTGGCGCACTGTCCACCGCGCTCCTCTTCGTCCTCTGCTGGGTCGCGAGCGCGCTCGGGTTCGTTGGCAGCCATGCCTTTATCGCGCTTTTCACGCTGGCCCCGGTCCTTTCAGTTACCGCGCTTTGCATCGGTGCGATCAGTTCGGCGGCATTGGCGGCGCTGCAATTGCGCTCTTCTACAACGCCCTCGCGCCTAGGGCCGCCTGAGACAGCATTTAACGCCGGAGATTTAATATGGTGACCAACCATGCGCCTATGGCGTCTGCCGCGCTGAAACCGGAATCCGGCGAAGCCGCCGCCAGTGAATGTTGTGGCTGTTCTGGTTCAAAGAACATGGACGGCCAGGTTGGCGCTCGTGACCCGGTGTGCGGAATGACCGTCGACCCTGAAACGACGGCGCATCATGCGGACTACGATGACGTCCAATATTATTTCTGCTCGGCGGGGTGCCGAACGAAGTTCATGGCCGAACCCCAGAAGTATCTCGATCCGCGTCCCGCCGCGCCGATGGCTTCGGCGGGTGCGATCTGGACCTGCCCTATGCACCCGCAAATCCGTCAAGCAGGACCAGGCACCTGCCCACTTTGCGGGATGGCATTGGAGCCCGAAGCGCCATCGCTTGACGATACGCCCAATCCCGAACTGATCGATTTTACGCAGCGGTGGTGGGTATCCGCCGTACTCGCGGTCCCGCTTCTTGTTCTGACAATGGGCACCGACCTGCTTGGGTTGCACCTGATCGATCCGGCGATTTCGCCGTGGCTGCAACTCGCGCTCGCTGCGCCGATTGTCCTCTGGGCCGGTGCTCCCTTTTTCGCCCGCGGTTGGACGTCCCTCAAGACGCGCCACCTCAACATGTTCACGCTGATCTCGATCGGTGTCGGTGCCGCGTTCTTATACAGTCTCGTTGCTACGCTCGCGCCAGGGCTGTTTCCCGACTCGTTCAAGATGCACGGCATGGTGCCGGTGTACTACGAAGCCGCAGGTGTCGTCGTGGCACTCGTCCTACTTGGGCAGGTTCTCGAACTGCGCGCACGCGCTTCAACCGGCAAGGCGATCCGGGCATTACTCAACCTTGCGCCAAAGACCGCACGGCGCATCGCGGCGGACGGCAGCGAAAACGAAGTGCCACTGGCGGACGTTGGTGAAGGCAACCATCTCCGCGTCCGTCCCGGCGAAGCCATTCCGGTCGATGGCGTCGTCGTCGAAGGCAAGTCATCGGTCGATGAGTCGATGCTCACAGGAGAACCGCTGCCCGTTCCCAAAGAAGCAACCAGCGCGCTGACGGGCGGCACGGTCAACGGCACCGGCAGCCTCGTAATGGAAGCGCGCGCGGTTGGCGCAGACACGATGCTTGCTCGGATCGTCCGGATGGTCGCCGACGCGCAGCGCAGCCGAGCGCCGATCCAGGCGGTCGCCGACCGGATCTCGGGATGGTTCGTCCCGCTGGTCGTGCTGATCGCGCTTGCGGCGTTTATCGTCTGGAACTTCGTGGGCCCCGAGCCGCGCTTCGGCCTCGCCCTGCTCAACGCGATCGCGGTGCTGATCATCGCTTGCCCATGTGCGCTCGGACTCGCCACGCCGATGTCCATCATGGTCGGCACAGGGCGCGGCGCGCAGGCCGGAGTGCTGGTCAAGAACGCCGAGGCGCTTCAGGCGCTCGAAGGGATCGACACCCTCGTGATCGACAAAACCGGCACGATCACCGAGGGCAAGCCAAAGCTCGTTGCGATCGAAGTCCTGGGCGATCTCGGCGAAAACGAGCTTCTGGCGCTCGCTGCAGCTGCGGAGGCGCAGTCGGAGCATCCGCTCGCGCACGCGCTCGTCACAGCGGCGAAGGAGCGCGGACTAAAACTGGGTGCGGTGGTGGACTTCGCCTCGCAGACCGGGCTCGGGGTCAGCGCGGCCGTAGACAGTCGAGTTGTCGTGATCGGTAACGCTGCGCAACTGGCCCGTGTCGGCGCTGACCCTGCGGCACTGGAAACAGCGGCAGTCCCACATCGCGAGAGCGGCGCGGGAGTGATGTTTGTTGCGATCGACGGCCAGGCGGCGGGGCTGCTTGCGGTCGCCGACCCGGTGCGCGACACGGCGAGCGATGCGATCGCCGCGTTGCGGGCTACTGGCTTGAAGGTCATCATGCTGACCGGCGACAATCGGGTAACTGCCGACGCCGTGGCGCGAGCGGTCGGTGGCCTCGACGACGTTCGCGCGGATCTTCGCCCCGAAGACAAAGCCCGGATCGTCGGCGAGCTCAAGGCAGCGGGCGCCAAGGTGGCGATGGCAGGCGATGGGATCAACGACGCGCCTGCGCTGGCCGCCGCCGATGTCGGTCTGGCGATGGGCACCGGCACCGATGTCGCGATCGAAAGCGCAGGCATGACCCTGACCCGCGGCGACTTGTCGGCAATTGTGCGTGCGCGCAAATTGGCCGTCGCAACCATGCGCAACATCCGCCAGAACCTGTTCTTCTCGTTCCTGTTCAACGGCATCGGCGTGCCGGTGGCGGCGGGCGTGCTCTATCCGCCGTTCGGCATCCTGATGTCGCCGATGTTCGCGGGCGCGGCGATGGCGCTGTCGTCGTTCAC
>JBKJNP010000287.1:0-7903 GCA_046593565.1 Sphingomicrobium sp.
ATAATCGCCGGTGAACGGCCGGCCCGTGCGATTGGCGCCATGCTTGCCGGGCGCGAGGCCGATGATCGCCAGCCACGCTTGCGGGTCGCCAAACGCGGGCACCGGCGCATTCCACCAGTCGGTATGCTCGGCGCGGCATTCATGGCGCAGCGCCACCAGTCGCGGGCACAGCGGGCAATCGCGCTGCGCTTCGGCCTTGGGCAGCGGGGACAGGTCGGCGGGACTGGCTAACGGCATCACCCTGCCCTACGCGACCGCGCATGATCGGGGCAACGCACCTCTATGCTATCGCGCTCGGCTCCAACCGTCCGCACGGTCGTCACGGGCGCCCCGTCGGCGTGATCGGGGCGGCGATTGCGCGGCTCGACCAGGATTTCGGCCTGTTCGACGCCTCGCCGATCCTGCTCAACCCGGCGCACGGCGGCGCGGGGCGCGATTTCGCCAATGCGGTGGCGTTGGTCGAATCCCCGCTCAATCCCGACGTCCTGCTCACGGCTTTGAAGGAAATCGAGCGCGATTTCGGTCGCCGTCCAGGGCGTCGCTGGGGTGCGCGGGTGCTCGATCTCGACATTTTGGCGTGGAGCGGCGGGCGGGTGCGCTCAAAACGACTGGTGATCCCTCACCCGCGCCTTGCGGGCCGCGCCTTTGCGATCGGCCCCTTGGCGGCCATCGCGCCCGATTGGCGATTAATCGGCCCGCATACCGCCCGCCATCTCGCCACACGCCTTGCCCGGCGGCGCGCGCTTGGCTAAGCGCTGCGGCGCACCGCGACATGTGGGGCCCTTAGCTCAGTCGGTAGAGCAACTGACTTTTAATCAGTAGGTCGCTGGTTCGAACCCAGCAGGGCTCACCATTCACACTTTTTCGCGTGCCTGCGCACCAACTCCAACCGCAATGCAACTACCCGCAAGACTCTGGTAACGCATTTGAAGTTAGTCATTGGCCGTCCGGGACGGTTCGGACCACGAACGCGATCGGGGCCGGCACGACAATGAAAAGTGGAGTCAACGAGCTTCCGGTCGATACGACTGCATATTCGCTATCGCGCAAGGCACCCGCGCCGTCCGACCGCCGCGACGGGACACGCCACCTGACCCTGTTTCGGGTTGGCGCGATGACCGTCGATGGCCGGCGCGAATTGTGCCTGATCAAGAATATTTCCGAGGGCGGGATGATGATCCGCCCCTATTGCGCGCTGACGGAAGGTACCGAGCTGACGATCGAGCTCAAGACCGGCTTCCTGGTGTCGTGCACTGTCGCGTGGCTGCGCGAAGGATCGGTCGGGGTCGAATTCGTCCGCCCGGTCGATATTGTCGAGATACTATCCAGCTCGAACGACGGCCCGCGCCCGCGCATGCCGCGTATCGAGGTCGATTGCTTCGCCACGGTGCGCGACGGTGGCGAGATCCACCGCATGCGCGTCCACGACGTGTCGCAGGGTGGGGTCAAGCTGGAAAGCGCGCGGATCCTCGGCATGGGTTCCGACCTGGTGGTGTCGCTGCCCGGGCTCGACCCGCAGCCAGCGGCGGTGCGGTGGAGCGAGGACGGCTATCTCGGTGTGACCTTCAATCGGCTGCTTCCGCTTGCGGAACTGGTCGACTGGCTGCGCGCAACACGCGACCAGCTACGCGCCGCCTGAGGCAACCGCGCCTTAGTTTACCAACAATTCTAGGTGTTCAGTCGCTGTGGTTCTGGATCGGGTCGCCCCAGATCCAGTCTTGCGCGATTTTGCGCTCACCCGGCGACAACTCGCTCGCCTTGATTCGCGGGCGGCGAAAATCGAGCTTGGGTTGAGGCCTGGTCGTCGGGACGTGACGAAGCACTGCTTCCGGATCGAGCAACGCATCGAACGCGATCCCGGCGCGGCCCGCGGTAACCCACGCCACACGGCCCGCAAGCTTCAATTCCTTCTTGCGAAAGATGACCGGGCTGTCGACCGCGGGAAGCTCGCTGCCCTCTACCAAAGCCCCTTCAGGCGACAGGTTGCGCAGCTTGACCGTGACCGTCACATCGCCCGCTTCGATGGACGCCGCCATCAAGACATGCGAACGCCGCGCGCGCCGGTTCTGGGTGATTCCACTTTCGTCCATGGCGCAACATGTATCCGCTTTGGGTAAAGGCTTCGTTTAATGCGGGAATGGCCCAAACATTTTTTGCATTTGCTGGTGGTGATCATTGCTTTGTCGCTTTTCGTGGCGGCGGGACTCGTCGGCGGTCCGGACACTGCGCGCGACGTGGCCGCCATCCACTCGCTTGCGGCCGAGCGCTCGATGCAACTCGCGCTTACTGGGCCCGCAATCGTCATTACCCATTTCGGAGGTGCGCCAGGCCTGGTGGCGATCCTGCTGATCGCGATTGCGTCATTGGCTCTTGCCCGGCGATGGCGTGATGCGATGTCGCTGGCGGGGATTGTGCTGGGCGGGCGAATCCTGGTCGAGATCTTCAAGATATCCATCAATCGGCCGCGGCCAAGCTTTGGACCTTATCCGGTCGAAGTCGTATCGTTGAGCTTCCCCAGCGGCCATGCCGCCAATTCGATGATTACATTCCTCGCGATCGCGCTGATCGCCGCGCCGGCAAGGATGCGGGTCGCGGCGATCGCCGGCGCGATCCTCGCCAGCGGCGTGATCGGCGCGACCCGCCCGTTCCTCGGCGTGCATTGGCCGACCGACGTGATTGGCGGCTGGGCGTTCGGGATCGCCTGGGTCGTGGCGCTGGTCGCGCTAAGTCGTCGCTGGCGCGGCGCGGCGAAATAACAGCATCACATTATTGGCGGGCATCATGCGCCGCTCCACGAAAGCCAGCCCACGCCGTGCCGCTTCGGCTCGGAAATCGGACAGCGCGCGCAGCCCCCAACGCGGGTCGCGCGCCTTCAGGTCAGTGTCGAACGCAAGGTTGGACGGCGCGGTTTCCACCCCCTCGACGATCCACGGTCCGTAGAGGATCAGCGGCGCCCCTGCGGTTAGCAACCGCGCGCCACCGTCGAGTAGCCCGAGCGCGCTCGCCCACGGGCTGATGTGGACCATGTTGATACACAGGATCGCGTCGGCAAAGGCGATCGGCCACGCCGGCACGGCGGCGTCGATCCGCAGCGGGCTGCGCAAATTGTCCGGACCGTCGGCGCGCCAGGCTTCGATCGATGCCAGCGCCAGCGGATCGGAATCGCTCGGTTGCCAGTCGAGACCGGGGAAGCGGCGGGCGAAGGCGAGCGCATGTTCCCCTGTTCCGCTGGCGATTTCGAGGACGGAGCCCGACTGCGGCAGCCAGTCGGCGAGCATTTCGCCGATCGGCTCGACATTGCGCGCCGCCGCCGGTGCGATGCGCCGTACCTCACCGCCCAGATCGGCCACATTATAAGGAGGGATTGGGTCAGTCATTGGCGGAGCGCGAACGGATGCCACGAAAGCTGAGCCAAGCCAGCAACCCGATCGGTCCGGCCATCAGCGTCATGAACAGGAAGGGCAACTGGACCAAGCGGCCAATGCCCTTGGCGTCGGCATCGCGGGCGATCCACAGGCCGGCGAACAGGTCGAAGGCGAGATAGTGGGTCCAGCCGATGACGATCCCGCCGTCGCTCAGGAACAGGGGACGAAGGCCGGCGATCGAATAATCGAGCAAGTTCGGCTCGGGGGTGCCGGGGAGCCGGTGCGGATCGACCAGGCCGCCAATGGATACGATGAAGAGGAGGAAATAGACTAGGCAGAGCAGGCCGACTCCCAGATACAGCACCGTCGAAAGGACCAAAGGCCTTCGAGGTAGCACTGCGAGCAGTATCCAGCCGGCCAGGGCGACGGCGTTGGCTAGGCTGAAGATCAGGTCCCAATTCATTCCGCTAACCCCCTCCGATCATTGCCCCTTCGCCAGAATCGGCGCCGTCGGGAACGGGATTTTGATAGGTCAGCACCGGCTTGCGCGCAGCGAGCGTTTCGTCGAGCCGGCGACGCGGCGCGTGGATTGGCGCGGCCTTCAGCGCCTCGTCCCCGGCCCGCGCGCGCTGCGCAATCGAGCGAAGCGCGACGATGAACTGATCGAGACTGGCTTTGCTTTCGGTTTCGGTCGGCTCGACCAGCATCGCGCCATGGACGACGAGCGGGAAATACATCGTCATCGGGTGGAATCCCTCGTCGATCAGCGCTTTCGCCACGTCGATCGTCGAGAACCCTTCCGCAAAGCCTTTGTCTGAAAAAATCGCCTCGTGCATGCACGGCCCCGAGAAAGCGAACGGCGCGTCGAGCACATCCTCAAGACTGCGCAATAGATAGTTGGCGTTTAGCACGCTGTCCTCGGCGACCTGGGCGAGGCCGTCGGCACCATGGCTGAGGATGTAGGACAAAGCGCGGGTGAACATGCCCATCTGACCGTGGAACGCGACCATACGACCGAAGCTGTCGGGCATTTCGGCGTCGGCATCCTCTTCCTCGATCAGCCGCACCGTGCCGTCGGCGGTGCGCGCGGTGTAGGGCAATGGCCCGAACCGGGCGAGCGCCTCGGACAGCACAACTGGCCCCGAGCCCGGCCCGCCGCCACCGTGCGGGGTGGAGAAGGTCTTGTGGAGGTTGATGTGCATCGCGTCGATGCCGAGATCGCCGGGGCGAACCTTGCCGACGATCGCGTTGAAATTGGCACCGTCGCAATAGACGAACCCGCCCGCAGCATGAACCGCGTCCGAAATCGCCTTCATCTCCGGCTCGAACAGGCCGCAGGTGTTGGGATTGGTGATCATCACCGCTGCCACGTCCGGCCCGAGCCGGGCCTTCAATGCGGCGAGGTCGACCCGGCCTTCCTTCGTCGCAGGGATATCCTCGACCTTGTAGCCGGCGAAGGCGGCGGTGGCGGGATTGGTGCCGTGGGCGCTTTCGGGCACCAGCACGACCGAACGGGCATCGCCGCGCGCTTCCAGGGCCGCGCGGATGCACAATATCCCGCACAATTCGCCGTGCGCGCCGGCCTTGGGCGACATTGCGACGCCGTACATGCCGGTCAGGTCGATCAGCCAGAAAGCGAGCTGGTTGATCAGCTCGATCGCGCCGGTAACTGTTTCCTTGGGCTGGAGCGGATGGATGTCGGCAAAGCCGGGCAGCCGCGCCATCTTCTCGTTGAGCCGCGGGTTGTGCTTCATCGTGCAGCTGCCGAGCGGGAACAGGCCGAGGTCGATGGCGTAATTCTGGCGGCTCAAGCGGGTGTAGTGACGGACGGTTTCGGGTTCGCTGAGGCCGGGAAGGTTGATCGGGGCGGTGCGTTCAAGACCCGCCAACTTGTGCTCCGGCGAAGGCCGGAGCGTTGGCGATGATGGCCCTTCATTTGCCAAGGCTCCGGCCTTCGCCGGAGCGCTCGGGGTGTCAAAATCCACCCCCGTCGTGTCATTGTCGCCAATCTCAAAGATCAGCGGTTCCTCGAGCATCAACGCGCGATTGCCGGTGGTAGTCGCGCCATCGCTGGTCGCGGCAGTCGGGGCCGTCGGTTTCCAGCCACTCTGATTGAGCGCGGTCATTGCACCACCTCCTTCAATGCTGCTTCGAAGGCATCGATATCCGCGTCGGTGACGGTCTCGGTGACCGCGACCACCAGCCCGTTGGCTAGGCCCAACTCGCCCGGGTAGAGCCGTCCGAGCGAGACGCCGCCGAGAATTTTCTTCTCGACCATCGCATGCACCGCGGGCCGCGCCTCGATTGGCAGCTTGAGCGTGAATTCGTTGAAGAAGGCATCGTTGACGAGGCTAACCCCCGGGATCGCCGCCAGCCGCACGGCGACTTCGACCGCGCGGGCGTGGTTGATTTCGGCTAACTGACGCAGACCTTTCTCCCCGAGCAAGGTCATGTGCACGCTGAACGCCAGCGCGCACAGTCCGCTGTTGGTGCAGATGTTGCTGGTCGCTTTCTCGCGCCGGATATGCTGCTCGCGGGTCGACAAGGTCAGCACGAAACCGCGCTTGCCCTCGGCGTCGACCGTTTCGCCCGCCAGCCTCCCTGGCATCTGGCGAACATATTTCTCGCGCGTCGCGAACAGGCCGACATAGGGTCCGCCGAATTGCAGCCCGACCCCGATCGACTGGCCCTCGCCAACCACGATGTCCGCGCCCATTTCACCCGGTGCCTTGATCAGCCCGAGCGCCACTGGCTCGGTCACCACCGCGACCAGCAGCGCGCCTGCGGCATGCGCGGCGTCGGCGATCGGCTGGAGGTCGGCGATGCGGCCGAGGATGTCGGGATATTGCACCACGACGCAGCTGGTATCCTTGTCGATGCTCGCGATCAGCCGCTCGGCATCGGTCGCGGCGTCGAGGGCGGGCATGGCGGTATCGAGCGTATCGCCGGTGAAGCGCGCCATGGTCTTCGCCACCGCCACATAATGGGGGTGCAGACCATCCGACAGGATCGCCTTCGACCGCCGCGTGATCCGCCGCGCCATGCCGATCGCTTCCCAGCAGGCGGTCGAGCCGTCGTACATCGAGGCATTGGCGACCTCACAGCCGAGCAAGCGCGCGACCTGGGTCTGGAATTCGAACAACACCTGCAGCGTCCCCTGGGCGATTTCGGGCTGGTAGGGGGTGTAAGCGGTGAGGAATTCGCCGCGCTGGATCAGGTGATCGACAGACGCCGGGACATGATGTCGATAGGCGCCGCAGCCAAGGAAGAACGGCACCTCGCCTGCCACCATATTCTTGCGAGCGAGCGCGCCAAGCTGGCGTTCGACGTCCATTTCGCTGGCGTGCATCGGCAGGCCGTGGATCGGGCCGTCGAGCCGCGCGGCTTCGGGGACATCGACGAACAGTTCGTCGACCGATGCCGCACCGATGGTGGCGAGCATCGCCGTTCGGTCGGCGTCGGTAAGCGGCAGATAACGCATTATTTCGGCTTCCTCATCATGAAGCGGAGGCGGACATAGTCGGCGACGTTGGTGCCGACGCGGTCCGCGACCTCGTCGGCGATTGCAGCGCGTTCCTCATCGGGCACCCCGGCGCGGTCGAGCCAGCCACGGCGGAAGGTCGTGACCCACGCAGCGACGCCATGATCGAGCGGGGTCGGTCGTTCGATTAGCCGCGCGTCGACGTCGACGAACCCGGCTGCTTCATAGACCGCGACAAATTCCTCGACGCTGGGATACCAATTGGCGGCAAAGGTCGGCGGGCCGTAGCCGCGCACCACCAGCACATCGTCCAATGCTTCGCGGAGCCGCGCGAGATTGCCCTCTCCGCCCATTTCGCCGGCGAACCGGCCGCCAGGCTTCAACGAAAACCAGATCGCTCGGGCCGCGCGCTCCTTGTCGATCACCCAGTGCAAGGTCGCGTTGGAGAATGCGGCGTCGAAGGCCTCGGCGAATTTCAATTCGGCGGCGTCCATCAGCCGCGCGTCGAGCTGCTTGGCCCGCGCCGCGCCGATCATGCTCAGGCTATTGTCGATCCCGACCACATCGGCGCCAGCGTCCTTGATCTTGAGCGTCAGCGTGCCGTCGCCGCAGCCGACATCGAGGATATGCTCGCCCGGCTGCGGGTCGAGCAGGTCGAACGCCGCCTGCCCCAGCGCGGGCACAAACCCGCCCACGCGGGCATAATCGGCCGCATCCCATTGGCTGGTGGAGGTGACGAGGATGGTCAGAGCGTTTTCACCCATTCGCGATAGGCCGCTTCGTCCATCAGCCCGTCCAGTTCGCTCGCGTCGGCCAGAATCATCTTGAAGAACCAGCCCTCGCCCTCGGGGTCGCGGTTGATCAAAGCGGGGTCGTCGGCCAGCGCCGGATTGCCGATGATCACCTCGCCCGCGACCGGGGCATAGACGTCGCTCGCGGCCTTGACCGATTCGACCACCGCCGCCTCGTCACCCTTGTTGAGCGACTTGCCCTGCTCCGGAACTTCGCCGAACACCATATCGCCGAGCGGATGCTGGGCATGGTCGGAGATGCCGAT
>JBKJNP010000052.1:0-8124 GCA_046593565.1 Sphingomicrobium sp.
GATATTCGATTCGGCGATCTACGACGATTTGCGGCGGCTGCCGGAATTGTTCTGCGGGTTCGAGCGGCGGCGGCGGCAGGGGCCGACCAGCTATCCGGTGGCCTGCTCGCCCCAGGCGTGGGCTGCGGCAACCCCTTTCGCGCTGGTGGCGGCGGCGATCGGCTGCGTGATCGATCCGGTCGACAAGACCTTGCAGCTCAACCGCCCGGTATTGCCCAAATTCCTCGACGATCTGACCATCCGCAACATCGCAATCGGCGACGCGCGGGTCGATTTGCGGTTGGCGCGGGTCGACGGGGATGTCACCACTGCTGTGTTGCGGCGTGAGGGCGATGTGGTGGTGACGATTACCAAATGAGCGAGCTGGTGGCGATCGATCTTGGTGGAACCCATGTTCGGTTCGCACTGGGAGCATCATATGGCGGCCGGCTCACGCTGGGCGAGCCGGTGACTCTCAAGTCCGGCGATTATGCTGGAATTCCAGATGCTTGGGCCGAGTTCGAGCGGCAACATGGAGCGCCGCTGCCCAAGGCCGCTGCGCTGTCGGTGGCCGGGCCGGTGGTGGATGGCGCGGTCAAGCTGACCAATTTGCCATGGCGGATCGAGCGCGAGGCGCTGGAGCGCGCGCTGGGGCTCGACGCGCTGGTACTGGTCAACGATTTCGAAGCGGTTGGCCATGCCGTGGCGCAGGCCGGTCCGGGCGATTTCAAGCATCTGTGCGGGCCGGAGGAGGATTTGCCGCACGAAGGCGTGATTTCGATCATCGGGCCGGGGACGGGGCTTGGTGTCGCGCAGCTATGGCGCGGTGACGGCGGCTACCGGATCGTGCCGAGCGAAGGCGGTCACATCTCGTTCGCCCCGGTCGACGAATTCGAGGATCGCCTGCTTGGGCGGCTGCGCAAGCGCTTGGGGCGGGTATCGGCCGAACGGGTTGTCGCGGGGCCGGGAATCTCGGACATTTACGAGGTGCTTGGTGGCACCGACGCGGGCGATACCGACCCATTCGTCGATCGCAACATCTGGACGCGCGGGACGGAAGGGGGCGATCCCTTGTCGCGCGAGGCGGTGGAGCGGTTCTGCATGGCCTTGGGCAGTGTCGCGGGCGACGTGGCGCTGGCGCAGGGCGCGGGCGCGGTGGTCATTGCTGGCGGCGTCGGGCGGCGGCTGGCCAACTATCTGCCAGGGTCGGGTTTTGGCGCGCGGTTCGTTGCCAAGGGACGGTTCAGCGCGGCGATGGCCGGGCTGCCCGTCAAGATCGTGACGTTGGACGAACCCGGGCTGGTCGGCGCGGCGGCGGCCTTCGCGCGGGAATATTCTTAGGGGGTCGTTTTAGGGGACTGGGCGTCCGTCGGCGTTGCCGGGGGGCGAATAGCGGCAGATGAGGTAATTGCGTCCGCCCGCGACATGCATCGCGCAGCCGACGTTGGTCGTGCCCTTCCAGATCATCTGGGTGTAGTGCGCGACATCCTTCCAATGGCCGGTGCGGCTGACATTGGGGAACGTGCCGGGCTGGAAATGCGCTTTCTCCTCGACCCAGAAGCCGACCAAATCCTCAAGCCCAAAGTGGCTGGCGCTGCCCATCGAGAGGTTCTCGCGCTGGCCGGGGCGGGTCTCGCGCGGTGAATGGGCGAGGCGACCGAGGCTGGCGAGGGTCGGGCCGTAGCTGGCCGCCGAGGCAGCCAAAGCCGGATCCCACGCCAGTGGCGGGGCACCGACGGCGGCGCGTTCGCGGTTGTGCATGGCGAGGATCCGCGCCGGAACACTGCTCGCCTCTGCCTCGACCGAAACCGCAGCGGCGGCACTCGGTGAGGCCCACGCCAGCGAGGTGACGGCGATGGCTATCAAGGTGCGTGCGGCGGTCATGGCGGAAAGCCTCGCCCAAAATCGCTAATGGATGGTGAATAGGCGCTGGCGGTTGTGCCAAATCAGGATAGGATCGATCGATGCCGAATTACGCAATCGATGGTTTTGCGCCGAGCTTGGGGGAAGGAGCGTGGGCCGCCCCTTCGGCCGATTTGATCGGCGATGTCCGGCTGGGGGCGCGGGCCAGCATCTGGTTTGGCGCCGTCATCCGTGCCGACAATACGCCGATCATCATCGGCGATGAATCCAATGTCCAGGACGGCGCCGTCGGCCATAGCGACCCCGGCGCGCCGCTGACGATCGGCCGGGGCGTGACGGTCGGCCACCAGGCGATCCTTCATGGCTGCACCATCAAGGACGGCGCACTGATCGGGATGGGCGCACGGGTCCTCAACGGCGCGGTGATCGGCGAACGCTGCCTAATCGGGGCCGGCGCCCTGGTCACCGAGGGCAAGACATTCGAACCGCAGATGCTGATCGTCGGTTCACCGGCGCGGGCAATCCGTGCGCTGAGCGAAATGGAAGTGGCTGCACTGGCGCTGTCGGCGGCGCATTATGCCGCCAAGGCCGCGCATTATGCGCGCGACCTCACGGCGGTCTAGCGTCCCTTGCTACTGCCCGTTGCGCAGGTCGGGCAGATTTTCGAGCGTGCGATCGACGATCGGATTGCCGTCGGCATCGAAGCGATTCAGCGCATCGCGCGAATCCGGCGTCGTGCGAAGCAAATCGTGAAGCGCCAGCAGGCCATTGTCCGACAGTGCAAACGGGCCGATCGCTTTCTGGCCGGGACCGGGGACGAACAATGCCATGCCCGGCTTGTCGAGCGCGACCGTCTCGCCGTTGGCGGTGACGTCGATCGCGCCGCCCGGCTCGGTGGCGGTGGCGGCGGGGCCGCGAAGCACGATCAAAGTCGCGGTGGCGGGATCGACCCGCCCGCCCGCCGCGCCGGCCTCACGGCCCGCGATGCGCACCGCGTCGGGCCCGACCGCGCCCTCGAACATCGTCCCGCGTACCCCGATCGAGGCGACCGGGGTGGTGATCGCGGTCTTGCCCGGCATGTTCTTGACCGACTTGCCCGAGATGAAGCGGAATGCCCCCTTGGCAACCGACGCACCGACCGCGCTGGCGCTGCGCTGCGGGTCGTAGACGAAGCGGTCGATCGTCACCCGGGCGTTGGAGCCGACGGTGAAATTGCTTCGGTCGAGCAGCAATATCTGGAGCATCGAGGCATTGGCGGTCTGGACCTGGTCGCCGAGCGAGACGCGTGCCTTGAGCACCGCCGCACGGGGCGCCGGATCGGACGCGGCGCGCATCACCACCTTGTTGCGAATGGCGGCGTTGATCCCGACCGTGTTGGCGGCGTGGGCGGTCGAGCCGAGCAAAGCGGCGAGCATCAGCAGCGGAACGGCGGTGCGGGTCATGGCGGGCGTCCTCATCATCAGAATTTCCAGATCAGGCGCGCTTCGGCGCCGGGGCTGCGGTAGGTACGGAAATCGGGAAAGCCATCGAGGCTGGAGCGGCGATAGGTGTAGGTCGCGGCGCCCTCCACGAACAGGCCGCTTGTGCCAAGCGCGATGGCATAAGCCAGCCGGGCGTAAGCGCGCGTGTCCTTGCGATCGGCTGTGAAGGCTTGATTGCGGAAATCGATGTGTCGCAGCGTGCCCGACAGGGTCAGATAATCGCGATTGGTGAAGCTGTGCTGGTAAGCGGCGAACAGGCGGCCTCCACGATAGCCGAAGACGCGTTGGCGGGCGTCCTTATACTCGCCCGCCACGCCGGCCGAGACATAGCCGCGCTCCCCGATGCGGGCTTCATAGGCGGCCGACAGGTCGAAGCGAAGACCGTCGGCTTCGTTGCCGGGGAAATTGCCGCCGTTATAATCCTGGTGGACCCCTTCCAGCCGGAGGCGGATGCGGCGTGCCTTGGCCTGGCTGAACAGCAATTCGCCCTGTCCGCCATATTCGGTGACATAGGGATCGTCGAGCAAGCGGATATGGCGCACCACCGGGCCGATCGCGAACCCTACCCGCCCGCTGCTTCGACCAAAGCCGGCGCGAAATTCACCGATGTCATAATCGAGCCGCGGGCCGGAAATATCATGCTTCGAATTGACGCTGAACCCGCCGTAGAAGCCGCCCCGATCGGCGTAGGATGCCGAGCGCAGCGCCAGCCGCGCGCCGCCGACCAGGCTGAAGCCACTGTGGCGCTTGGCCGAGCCGAAAAAATCGGACTGCAGCGCCAATGCCCCGGCGGCGTCATAGTCGAAGGCGAGGCCGCCATAGACTTCGCCGGTAACCCCCGAAGCGGTGTCGCTTGACGCCGGGGCCGGGCGGCTGAGCGTTCCGCCGCATGCCGCATTGGCCTCGTCGAACATGGCCGCGCCGACATCCTGCCGGTCGAGCTTTCCAATCTCGATCCGCGCGCCCTGCGCGTCGCCGAGGCGGCACAAGGTAGCGGCGTAGAGCAACCGCGCATCATTGGCATTGGGCTCCTCGAGAAGCGCGCGGTCGAGCGTGGCCGCGGCGCCGGTCAGGTCGCCGGCGGCGGTCTGCGCCCTCGCGGTGGCGATGGCGTTGGTCGGGGTCTGGCTCTCGGCGACCAGCGCCTCGATCTCCGCCTCGCTCTGGGCGAGGGCGGGAATGCTGACCGAGAAAGCGGCAAGCCCGATCCCGGAACGCACTATCAAGCGACCAACTTTCAACACACTTCCCCCCGTACTTGCCCTGGTTTAGCAATCACCATCGGCGATCGATATGAGCGCATCATGTCAGAACATGGTGAATCGGCATAGGGGGAAGGCGGCGAATGAGCGAAGGAACGGCACGAACCGGCCGCCGCGCCTCGCTTCCCGGGGTGGTCGCGGTGCTGCTGGTCGCATTGCTGGCGCTGTTCCCGCCGCCGCTGGTCGCGCCCGCGCTGGAGCGGATGAGCTTCCTGCTGTTCGACAATTTCCAGCGCGCCGAGCCCCGGCCCTATGAGGATGCCGGGGTGCGGGTGGTCGATATCGACGAGGAAACCATCCGCCGGCTGGGCCAATGGCCGTGGCCGCGGACCGACATTGCGCTGCTGACCGACCGGCTGGCGGAGGCGGGAGCGTCGGCGATCGCTTATGACATCGTATTGTCCGAGCCCGACCGGACCTCCCCGCCGCGGCTGGCGAAACGGCTGGCGCTCGACCCGGCGGCACGGGCGGCGCTGGCCCGACTGCCTGACAATGATGTCGTTCTGGCCCAGAGCTTCGCCAAGGCGCCGGTGGTGACCGGATTTTTCCTGACCCACGAACGATATAATCGGACCGTCCAGCCCAAGGCGGGGTTCGCGCTGTCGGGGACCGAGCCGAGCCGGCTGGCGAGTTTCAGCGATGCGATTGCGCCTTTGCCGGCACTGGAATCGGCGGCCAGCGGCAATGGCTTCGTCAGCATCGCCACCGACAGTGACGCGATCGTCCGCCGCGCGCCGCTGATCGCACGCAATGGCGCGGTTATCGTGCCCTCGCTGTCGCTCGACGCTTTGCGCGTGGCGCAAGGGGCAGGGGCGGTGATCGTCAAGACCGGCGACGGCAGCGGCGAGATTGGCGGCGGCGGCGACATGGTGTCGTTGAAGGTCGGCCAGTTCGAGGTGCCGACCACGCGATCGGGCGATTTGTGGATGCGCTACACCGCGCCGGTGCCGGGCCGGACCATCCCGGCGTGGAAGATCCTGTCAGGCGCAATCGGCCCGGAGCAGCTGCGCCGCGAGGTCGAGGGGCGGATCATCTTTGTCGGGGCCGGGGCGATCGGGCTTCGCGACCTGGTGTCGACCCCGCTGCAGGACCGCGACCTGGGCGTGATGGTCCACGCCCAAGCGGCGGAGCAGATGATCCTCGGCCATTTCCTGGTGCGGCCCGACTGGGCGCCGGGGCTGGAGATTGCGCTGCTGCTGGTGCTCGGGATCGGGATTGCCGTGCTGCTGCCCAAGATCGGGGCGCTCAAGGGCGCGCTGGTCGGGGCGGGGGCGATTGCCCTGACCGGGGCGGGCAGCTGGTACGCCTACACTGCGCATCACTTCCTGCTCGACCCGACCTGGCCGGCGATGGGGGTGGCGACCGCCTATCTCGTCCAGACCATCCTGACTTTCTATCGCGAGGAACGGCAGCGGGCCTATATCCACCATGCGTTCGACCGCTATCTGTCACCCGAACTGGTCAAGCGCATCGCCGACGATCCGGCTTTGCTCGAGCTTGGCGGGACCGAGCGCGACATGAGCGTGCTGTTCGCCGACATCCGCGGCTTCTCGCGACTTGCGGAGAAAATGGTGCCGAGCGAGGTGATCGGATTCATGGTCAAATTCCTGACGCCGATGACCGATTTGCTGCTGGGGTATAAGGCGACGATCGACAAATATATCGGCGATGCCATCCTCGCCTTCTGGAACGCGCCGCTCGACGACCCCGACCATCACATCAATGCGGCGCGCGCCGCGCTGACGATGCAGAAGCGGCTGGCCGAGCTCAACGCCGAGATGATCGCGCGCGGCGACGGCACCTGGCCGGGCGAGGTCAAGATCGGGATCGGGCTCAATTCGGGGCCGTGCTGCGTCGGCAATATCGGATCCGAGCGGCGGTTATCCTACTCGCTGATCGGCGATCCGGTGAATTTGGCGTCGCGGCTGGAAAGCCTTTCGAAATATTATGGCGTGCCGATCCTGATGGGCGACAATCTGGCACAGCATCTGGGCGGTTTCGCGCAATTGCCGGTCGACCGGGTGCGGGTGGTCGGGCGCGATCATGCCGAGGCGGTGCACGTGCTGCTGGGCGACGAGGCAGTGCTGACGGCACCCGAATTCATCGCGTTCGCGGGTGCGCATCGGGCGATGCTGGAGGCTTATTTCGCGCAAGATTGGGCGCTTGCGGCGACGCGTAACGATGGCAACGAGACCGCCGCAGCGGCGTTCGGCCTGACCAAGCTGGTGATGCTCTATCGCGACCGGATCGCCGCTTTCGCCGTCAACCCGCCGCCGGGCGATTGGGACGGTGTGTATGAGGCGGCCGCCAAGTAACATCGCTGATACTTGAAAGCGGGGGCGGACCGCCGCATTTTCACATCATGATCGACATTCGCCCCTTCGCATCGCTCGGCCACGCCGACCACGGCTGGCTCAATGCCCGCCACCATTTCAGCTTTGCCGACTATCACGATCCAGCGCGCATGGCGTGGGGCCGGATCCGGGTGTGGAACGACGACACCATCGCCGCCCAGTCGGGCTTCCCCCCGCATCCGCATCGCGACATGGAGATCATCACCTATGTCCGATCGGGGGCGATCACCCACCAGGATTCGCTCGGCAACAAGGGCCGTACCGCGGCTGGCGATGTCCAGGTGATGAGCGCGGGCAAGGGCGTGACCCATGCCGAGTTCAACTTGGAGGATGAATCGACGACCTTGTTCCAGATCTGGATCGAGAGCGACCAGCCGGGGGTCGAGCCCGGCTGGGGCGCGATGCCGTTCCCCAAGGAGCAGCGCGACGGGCAATTCCAGTTGGTCGCGAGCGGCGATCCAGAAGACGGAGCACTAAATATCCACGCTGATGCCCGGGTGCTTGGGGCCAATGTGCCGGCCGGCGGGACGATCGACCTCGACCTCGATCCGGCGCGGCACCAATATCTGGTGGCGAGCGCGTCGGTGACGGTCAACGGGATCGCGGCCGAGGGTCGAGACGGGATTGCGATCACCGGCGAGGCGCGGCTTGAAATTGTCGCAAATGCTGAATCTGCCCTGGAACTGGTGCTGGTCGACGCGCGCTAAAGGCAGTCCCCGCTTGAAGCGGAAGGCGAGGCGGGCCAATAGGCCGCGCGTGAGGATCGAGTTTTGGGTCGAAACGTGAATCTGGTCAAAATTGTAGTGCTGACGTCGGCGATGTGCCTCGGCGCGACCCCGCTTGTCGCGCAGAGCAACAATGCGGCAACCGCCCCGCCGCCGGGCAATTCGAGCGATATCGGCCCGGGCGAGCTGTCGAACTTCACTTTGAACGGGACGGTCACCCGTCCGGCCGATCGCCCGCCAGCGGCCCAGCCCGTCACGACAGCGCCCAGTCCAGTGCCTGCGCCGCGCGATGATCGCCCGGCAGCATCGCCGACGACCAGCCAGTCCGCGACATCCCGGCCCGACCCGGCCAACAGCGACCTGTTCCGGCGCCCGCCAACCTTGCCCGATGCGAGCGCGTCCAACTCGGTCATGGCGACACTGCCGATTGAAACGGGCGATCAGACGAATAATGTTCCGG
>JBKJNP010000196.1:0-9464 GCA_046593565.1 Sphingomicrobium sp.
ATCGACCGCTGCGGTCACCGCCACGTCGAACGTCACATTGCCGAGCGTGCGGAAGATGTCGGGAATGGTCTCGACCGCGATCAGGATCGCCAGTGGCGCGACCGGCACCCCCATCGCGAAGGCAATCGGCGCGATCGAGCTGAAGAAGCTGATCTGGCCCGGCAGGCTGACCGCGCCATAACTCGCCACCGCCGCCACCGCGATCCCGGCGATCAGCGCCGGCGTCGAGACGTCGACCCCCATCCAGTGCGCGACATAGATTGCCACCGCGACGTTCATGGCCGGCCCCGTCGCTCGGAACAGCGCCACCGCCAGCGGCAGAGTCACGTCGGCCACCTCGTCGCGCACCCCGATCAGACGGCTGGCAGCGAGCATCGCCGGCAATGAGGCGAGGCTCGACTGGGTCGAGATCGCCACCGCCTGCGGCCCGATCATCGCCCGCGCGAACGACATCACCCCGCGTCCGCCGACCGCCGCGACGACATAGGCCGCAAGCGTGACCAGCACGCCGACCGCCGATACCAGCACGACATAATGGAGCAGGGCCGCGAACGCTGCACCACCCGCCCCCGCCCCGACCGCAAAGGCAAGCGCGAACACGCCCAGCGGCGCGATCCGCAGCACCCAGCCGATCAGTACCAGCAGGGCATCACCGACGCCCTCGAACAAGGCCACCACCGATTGCCGTCGCTTGGTCTCGATCCGGGTCAGCGCCAGTGCGAACAGGAAGGCGAACACCACCAGCTGCAGCACCTGCCCCTCGGCCGCCGCGGAAATCACGTTGGGCGGGATGATCGAGCGGAAGAAATCGGCGACTTGCGGCACCGGCGCGCCGGCCACCGCCGGGTCGAGGGCGGCCAGGCCGGCGCGCAATGCTTCGCCGGCATCGGCGGGCAGCGGGAAGGCGTCGAGCAACCCGATCGTCGCCATCGCCCCGAACATCGCCGAGGCGGTGCAGATGATCACGAACCACAGCACCGACCGCCCGGCGACCCTCCCGGCCTTCGCCGCTTCGGCACCGCGCGCGATGCCGGTCACCAGCAGGGCGAAGATCAGCGGGATGACCGTCATCTTCAAGGCATCGAGCCACAGCCCGCCGACGATCGTCGCCACCTTCAGCGCCGGTTCGCGCAAGCCATCGCCCATCCGCGCCGCCATTGCGCCAAGCAACAGGCCGACGACCAATGCCCCCAGGATCCACACCGCCCGCGCGCCCCGGATCGTGCCCGCAGCAGCCGCCTCCGGATCGGTCACAACGCCCGCGTCCGCTTTCTTGTCCACGCCCTTGGCCATCACGCCGCACCCTTCAGATAATTAATCGCAACCGGCTTATCCGCTGCCATCCTGCACGGCTAGCCACCGCCGTTGGCAATCAGGATCACTTTCGAATGAGCGCCGAGGTAATTGCAGGGGTGACGAATTTGCCGTTTACGGCCTTCCCGCTGGAGTCGATCGCCGGGTGAAATTTCGCAACGGTGCGCAACGTCTCGCAGAAGCGGGTATCGACCCATGACACCCGGCTCGATTGAACGATTTTGCAATTTAGCACCGCACCCTGTGCGTCGATGTCGAGCAAGGCCCGCACCGGTGTGCGGAGCATCACCGAGGCGCGCGGATCCGGATTCCAGAACATGCTGCGCAGGTCGGTTTCGGATTGGGCGGTCTTGGCCCACCGCACCATTTCCGCCGGCGCGACGCCCCACCGGCTGGCCAGTTCGACCTCGCACGCCCGAAGCGCCGCCATCGCTTTGGCGATCATCGGCAAGGCCACCGTCACATCCAACCGCTCGTCACTCGACAGCCGGATAGATTTTGCGGCCGCGATCTTCGCCAGTTCATCGACTGAAATTCGCGTGTCGATCAACTTGCGCGCCCGGTTGGGTTCGCCGATCGCAATCCAGCGCTCCGCCCCCACGACCTGCACATCGATCGACAGACGGCCCTTGACCCAGCGCTCTTTCTCCCCGGTGCGCGCAACGTAGACCAGCAAATCCTGCTCGTTCGAAAACGGTTTCGTACGAAGGGCAATCCCCGGCTCCGCGCCAATTCCGTCGCGCGACAGGACGCAGACCTCCTTGGCGTAATCGACTGCCCATTGTCCGGGCGGAACGCGCGGACCCTTGGCTGCATCGGCGCGGGTACCGCCGTGAGCGAGCATCGCCCCGGCGGCGAGGATCGGGGCAAATCGGAACACGACTTGAAGATGCGTTTAAACCATTCCGCCCGCAACATTTATTGCGGAAGGCGCATCGCCTGCCGCGCTCGTGCGTTTGAACCCCCATCAACCACAGCGACGCGGAGTAAGCGCATGTTAGGTACCGACGACAACACCACCATCCTCAAGACCCTCACCACGACCCTCAACGACAGCGTCAACGGCTATCGCGAAGCGGCCGAACATGCCGAGGGCGAACAGTTTCGCGAAATCTTCCGCACCAATGCCAGCGAGCGCGAGCGCGTCGCGGGCGAATTGGCCGGGGAAGTGCGCCGGTCGGGCGGCACGCCTGACGAGGACGGCTCCTTGCTGGGCAAGACCCATCAGGTGTTCCTCGACCTGAAGGCCGCCGTCACCGGGCGCAACGACAAAGCGATCATCAACGAAGTCGAGCGCGGCGAGGATTATCTCAAGGAGAAGTTCGAAACCGCATTGGCCTCCGACAAACTGTCGCCCGAGAGTCGTGAAATTGTCGAACGCGCCTTCCAGTCAGTGCGCAAGGGACACGACCAGATCAGCAGTCTCAAACACGGCCTGGAGGCATAGACATGAGCATTTTCAGCAAGATCAAGGATGCCATATTCGGCAAGAATGCGGCCCCCGCGCCGTCCGATCGGCAGCAGGTTCCGGCCGAGAATGGCGCTGCCCCCGCCCCGGCCCCTGCCCCAACCCCGGTCGCGACCCAGCCGGTCGATGTGGTCAAGTCGCTAGACGACTTGGCCGCGGCCAAGGGCAATCCCGATCTCAACTACAAGACTTCGATCGTCGACCTAATGAAGCTGATCGGGCTCGATTCCAGCCTCGACAACCGCAAGGATCTGGCGACCGAGCTCGGCTACACCGGCGAAAAAGACGGCAGCGCCGAGATGAACATCTGGCTGCACAAGGAGGTGATGCGCCAGCTTGCGGCCAATGGCGGCAAGGTGCCCGCTTCGATGACCGACTAAGCGTCAGCGTGCCGACAATCGGGGCGGTGGGTGAAAGCCCGCCGCCCCTGTTGTGTCAGCCGACCCCCATCACCCCACCTTTTGGCCCGTCGCCATGTGCTGGACGATCTTCACCGCCTCGTGCGCCGACAAGGCCGACCCTTCCTGCCACAGTCCGACATAGCTCAGATGCTCGCCGGCGAAGGTGATCGGCCCTTCGGGCTTGCACAATTCGTCATAGACCGCGCCGCGTTTGTTCTCGCCGAAGTCGCGCCCGACCGCGCCGACGCCTTCGGACCACGGAACCTGCCCCCAATCGATCGCCACCGGTGAGGTCAACAGGCGGGACTTGCCCGGGTGCAATGCCTCGATCGATGCCGCGCTGATCCTGATCTGCTCGGCGATCGGCAGTTTGACGAATGCCTCGGGCGTGTCCTGATGGGTCCAGCCCGCGACATAAGCCCCGACGATCACCCCGCGGCCTGAATGAAAGCCATGCGACGGGTAAATCACATTCTCATTGAGCCGGTCGGTCCACGCCAGGCCGCCATAGATATGGTCGTCGCGCTCCCAGAATCGCGGTGCCTCGAACGCCACCTTGGCGCTTTTCAGATATTCCACATTCTTGAGCGCGGCTTTCTTCGCGGGCGAAAAGTCGCTCGGGATCCGCGCCAGCATCGGCGTCGGCAAGGTGCACACGCAATAATCCGCCAGCACCACGCCATTTTTATGTTCGATCCGCACCCCCGCGCCATCGCGGCGGATCGCACTAACCGGCGCGTCCAGCACGACGCTCGGTTTGACCTGCTCGAACAACGCGGCGGCGATTCGGTCCATGCCCCCGACCGGCTGGAGCATGGTCGCCTGCATATCCATGATCTGCTCGAAGAAATAGGGAAAGCTGACGGCGCGCGACGGCAGCAATTGCTTGCGGGTCAGCGTCCCGACTGCCTTGGGCGGATGGTCGTAGCCTCCCGGCCAGTCGGCAAAACCCGAACTTACCGTCGCGGCATATTTTCCCTTGTCGTTGAGCCCTGAATAATCGGCGACGAATTGCCGGAATGTCTTGAGCTCGTCACGCGACATTGTCGTATCGAGTGCATGGCCGTCGATTGCCTTGGCCAGCAGTTCTCCGATCAGCCCGCGCATGTCGTTGACCATCCGCCGTTGCGGCTCAACATGCCCGCCGAAGTCCCACCCCGCCGACTGGTTCGAATTGACGAACACTTCGAGCGGTACGCCAAACCGCTCGGCATAGCTCAGAATCAGATGATGGCTCGAAGGCAGCCGCGCCGGACCCGCATTGAAATATTGCCCATCGGTAAAGTTTGCGTGCTGCAACGGTCGGTCGATCTGGTCGACCCGATCGCTTCCGCGGATCGTCCACACCCGCCCGCCGACACGATTCCGCGCCTCCAGCACGGTCACCGCATAGCCGGCCTTGCGCAGCTCATAGGCCGCAACCAGCCCGGCGATCCCCGCGCCCAGAACCACGACACGCTTGCCGCCGCCGCTCCCCGCTGGAAGCGCGAAGCCCGCTGCCTTGGCCGATCCTGGCGACGCAATGCCCAGCATTTGCAGCGCGGCCACGCTTGCCCCCGCGCCGCTCAGCAGTCCGAATTCGCCCAGCAATCGCCGCCGTGTCAGTGTCATATGTCCCCCCCGAATATTGCCCCTATTTGCGCGCCCCCTTTATTTGCGCGCCGCGGTCACTTCGATCTCGACCAGCCAGCCGGGATCGACCAGCCCCGCGACCTGCATCGTCGAGCGCGCCGGCTTGAGCGGCTGCGCGGCCGTCCCGAAAAACATCTTATAGCCGCGCATCATGCCCGCGAAGTCCATCGCTTTCTGCCCCGGTGGCGCGACCAGGAAAACGCGCATCATCACGACGTCGCCAAGCCCCAGCCCCTGGCCCTTCAGCGCCGCCTCGATCTTGCCCAGCACCGATTTGGTCTGCGCTTCGGTATCGCCGAACCGCTCGACGCTCCCTTGCGGCGCGTCGGCTTTGATCGCGTCGGGCACGGTGCCGCTGACCCACACCAGCCGCGCCGCGCCGGGCACGGTCACGGTCCCGGCGATCGGCGATTCCGGCGCACCGCTGCGGACGATATCCTGCGCGCTCGCGGTGCCGACCCAAAGGCACGCGGCGGCAAGGCCACCAATCAACAATTGACGCATTGCGACTCGCCCTCCCCCGGTTTCGCGCAGCCTAGCACGCCCTCCGTAGAATACACGCTTCGGTTTGGCGGCAGTGCAGGACTTGCGCTGTCGCCCCTGTTCAGGCGACACTTGCGCCGCCCCGACCGTTTCAGGATGTTATCGATGATCCGTCACCTCGCCGCCGCCGCCGTGATGTTCGCGTTGATCCTCGCGCCCGCCGGCGCTGCGCCGAAAGCCCGCGCCACGGTCACGCTCACCAGCCACCGCTTCACCCCCTCGCCAATCTACCTCGCCGGCGGCGTCCCGGTGCGCATCGTCCTGACCAACCGCGCCGGCAAGACCCATGACTTCACCGCTCGCCAATTCTTCGGCGCGTCGCGTCTTCTGCGCGGCCGCGCGCCGGGCGGCGAGGTGCGACTGAAGCCGGGTCGGAGCGCGGTGATCGACCTCATCCCCTCACGCGGCACCTACAAGGTGCATTGTGGCGAATTCGGCCATCGCATGCTCGGCATGAGCACGATGATCATCGTCCTTTAGGGTCGCTTCGGCGGATCCTCAAAGCCGTTTGATCAACCGCTCGATCGCTTCGTGGCGCCTGCTTTCATCGCCATAATCGGCCTCGATCGCACTTCGGATCTGCTCGAGCTGGCCTTCCGTAAGATGCTCGATGCCGATGAATTCGTTGCGCGCCCCGTCAATCGCGCGGATCACCTCGTCCAGCTTAGCCTGAATCGCCGCGGCATCGCGATTCTGCGCATTCTGGATCAGGAACACCATCAGGAAGGTAATGATGGTGGTGCCGGTGTTGATCACCAATTGCCACGTGTCGGACCAGCCGAACAACGGCCCCGACAGGCCCCAGCCGACGATGATCCCCAGCGCCAGCGCGAATGCCATGGGCCGCCCCGCCGCCGCCGCGACGCGGCTCGCCAGATGCTCAAAGACATTGCCCATCAGATTCGGCGGCAATCGCTCGGCGCTCGCCTTCCGGCAAAGCGGTCGGCTATCCACGGCAAGGTCGCGGTTGCGCTGTCCTTCGCGCTGGTCGCATGACCCGCGCCGGCGATCGATAGGTAGCGCAGCCGGGCGCCGGATCGGCACAACGCCTTGGCATAAGTTCGGGTCACGGCGGGCGCGACCAGGTCGTCTTTGGGGTTCTGGGCGATCAGGAACGGCACTCCGTACGCCACGGTCGCCGCGCTATTGGCACGTGCCAGCCGGGCCCAGGGCTGGATCGAGCCCAGATCCTTGTTCTTGAGCCGGCTTTGCAGCGTCACGATTCCCAGCATGGTGCCAAGCTTCGGCTTCTGGTCCAGATCGATGCAGTTATTCTGCGCCAGACGCGTCATGATTCCTTGCGTCTGCGGCCCGCCCAGGCTCGCCAGAGGGGCGCCATAATGGTTTGACCAGCTGTACCCGATGAACGCGGTCATGAACGCCCCGAGCGTCTTGTTCGGCACCAGCCGCACGTTCTGGACGAGATCGGTGGTCGGCGCCGCGGCGGCGACCCCGACCAATTGCAGGTCGGGTGCGTAGGTCCGCGCAAGCTGCCCGGTCCACAGCGCCGCATGACCGCCCTGCGATTCACCCCACACCGCGAAGCGGCTGCCCGACGCCGCGCCGGGGATCGATCGAGCGGCGCGGACCGCGTCGAGCACCGAGCGCCCGGTGTCCTGCCCAACCAGATAGGGATGCACGCCCGCGCTTCCCAACCCGGGATAATCGGGTGCGACCACCACATAACCCTGGCGGACCGCGGCCAGACCCGGCGTTACCGCCCAGAATTGGGGGTTGGTCGACATCGCACAGCGTTTCGCGACACCAGACGTGCCGTGGGTCCAGGCCAGCACATTGCGCGGCTGGCGCGGGATCGCCTCGCGCGGTGCCACCACCATTCCCGTGACCTCGCGCGGCCGCCCGGCTCCGTCGCTGGTCCAGTAACGTACCCGCCACGCCTGCATGCCCGCGGGCGTATCGACCACCGATTCGGCGGCGATCAATTGCCCCGCTTGCTGCGCGGCAGCAGCGGTCGGTGCAACCATCAAGTTCAGGGTGGCGACGGCGATCACGGTGGTGCGCATTGGCGGCTCCTTCGCTATTGCGCCAACGGTAACGCGAAGTCGCCGCGGGGTCACGCGGCGCCGCGACTAATTCTGGATCAGTCGGACCAATGTCCCGTCGGGATCGACCATGTAGGCGATGCGAAGGCCGCTATTCTCCACGGTCGGCGGTTGCAGCCGCGGCTGCGCGCCGCGGTGCTCGGAAATGCCCGCCGCCCGCGCCGCCGCATAAAATGCATCGAGATCGTCGAGCCTGAGGCAACAGCCGAACGAACTGGTCAGCGGATCAAGGTCGGGAAACGGGAAAAACTCGAGCGTAACGCCGCCCCGCGCAAGGATCATCCACCCCGCGTCGCGCCACCCCTCGACAAAGCCAAGCCCCGCATAAAACGCCGACGTCACCGAGAAGTCGCGCGAGGGAATGTTGGGCGTGGCGTGATCGGTCATGGCGGCGGTCCCTCATGCAAGCTCGCGCGGACCATGACACCCAATGAGGCGAAAAGAAAACTGCCGGCGCTCGTGAAGCTGCCGGGAGCAATCGACCGGCACTTGCGGCACCCCAGGAGCGATCGGCATTCGCGTGCGGCGCTCAAAGAAAACGTGCGAAGCTTAAAAGAAAAGGGGCCCGGCATTGCTGCCAGGCCCCACTGCGCCGAGTATGGATTTGCCGGTGTTCGCTAGCCTTGAGACCCGAAGGCCCCCCACTTTCCGATCCTGACTCACCAGCTCAGGCGTCGCTTCCAACCAGGGCGGATCCGAGGATCCTCACCGTCCCATTCGTCGCCCCATCCCGAGGGATGGCTTGCTTCCCGGGGCTGCTTCGCTTCAGACCCGAAGGCCTTTCCGCATCCTGAACTTCCGCGGCCCTTCTTGGGTTGGCCTGCTTCGCGCGGCTTGGTCTCCCTGGGGGGGAAACCGCCCTCGCGAAGGCGGACCTACTCTTCCGGCGCCTCTTGCCGACTGGTCCGGTCTTGCAATCCGCTGCGTCATCGCCCCGAGAGGCAGTTCAGCTTCGTATCGCGCGTCCATCGCCTGCCGGCGGAGATCGGACCTTCCGTCCCTTCCTCTCCTTCCTGCCGTTGCCGGCGCTCCGAAGAGGCTGGGACTTCCGTCCCGATCACCCGCTGACTATGCGCACCGTTCCGAGTCGCGCAAAGCGGAATCTTTGGACTCGAGCCTGTGGATAACGGGGATATCGCGCATAACTCGCGAATCTCGACAGTTGCCCTTCTGTTCCGCCGCTCCTACCTCGCTGGGGTGCCCGAATCCCCAGCCCTCACGCCCGAACCCGCCTATCTGACCGGGCTCAATCCGCCGCAGCGCGAGGCCGTGCTCACCACCGAGGGACCGGTGCTGATGTTGGCCGGGGCGGGCACGGGAAAGACCGCCGCGCTGACCGCCCGTCTCGCCCACCTGATCGCCACCCGCCGCGCCTGGCCCTCGCAAATCCTCGCCGTGACCTTTACCAACAAGGCGGCGCGCGAGATGAAGGAGCGGATCGCCAAAATCTCCGGCGGCGCGATCGAATCGATGCCGTGGCTCGGCACCTTCCACAGCGTCGCCGCGCGCATGCTCCGCGCCCATGCCGAGCTGGTCGGCGTCCAGTCCAATTTCACCATCCTCGACACCGACGACCAGCTGCGCCTGCTCAAGCAACTCATCACCGCCGCCAACCTCGACGAAAAGCGCTGGCCCGCGCGCCAGCTCGCGTCGCTGATCGACCGCTGGAAGAACCGCGGCTGGACCCCGGCGCAGATCGATGCGGCGGAGAGCGAAGGCTATGCCAACGGCCGCGGCGCCGAATTCTATGCCGCTTACCAAGCCCGGCTGAAGACCCTCAACGCGTGCGATTTCGGCGATCTGTTGCTCCACATGCTGGTCATCTTCCGCACCCATGCCGACGTGCTCGAGAATGTAGCGGAAGCGGTCGCGATATTGTTCGAGCACGTCGGCATGGGTGCGGAAGATGACCAGCATGTGGAGCAAAAGGTCGCCGAAGTCGCACGCGTTGAGGGTCTTCAGCCGGGCTTGGTAAGCGGCATAGAATTCGGCGCCGCGACCGTTGGCATAGCCTTCGCTCTCCGCCGCATCAATCTGCGCCGG
>JBKJNP010000042.1:0-12952 GCA_046593565.1 Sphingomicrobium sp.
GCGCGATTCGCTGCGCATCTATCGTGACCTCAACAAGCCGACGCAGACTCAGCTGATCGACCTGTTACGCCTCGGCCGCGCGGCCAGTGCGCTGAGCGGCGAGACCGATTATTTCGCGCTCGGCAGCGCCCTGGTCAACGCCGGCAAGCTGGCCGAAGCCAAGACCTTGCTGGCCGAAGCGAAGACCGCACCCAATGTCGATTCGACCAAACGCGCCTTCACCGACCTCGCCGCCCGGGTAACCGCTGCGCCGACCCGCGCCGTGATCGACGCCTCGGCCAAGGCGGCGCTGGCGGGCACCAATGGCAAGGCAATGATCGATGCCGGTGACGGATTGTACGGACACGGCGCTTATGCCGAAGCGGTGCCGCTGTATCGGGCCGCGCTGACCAAAGGCGGCGATGCCGGTCTTGCCAATCTCCACCTCGGGATGGCGCTGGCCCGCTCGGGCGACAAGCCCGGCGCGACCGCCGCGCTCACTGCGGTAACCGGCGCCAATGCCGACATCGCGCGTTACTGGCTGCTGTGGCTGACCACCAAGGCTTAGTCCCAAGGCGAAACTCTGCAGCGGGCGTCGGACCTGGTCCGGCGCCCGTTGTCGCAACCGGGCGGATCGTCCCAATTCGGGATGGTTAATCGACCCTCGCTACCGCCGCCGCACCCCTTGGGTAATGGCTTGCCCCCAAAGGCAATTTTGCAAAAGGCGGAGTAGCAAGCGCGTGCGGTTTGACGATCGACTAGCCACAGTATTGTCGCAGCCGGTGGGCTCGCCGCACGATCGTGCGGTGCGCTGGCGGCAGCTGGTCGATCTCGTCGCCCGCTCCAACGGCCACGCCGACCGCGCGTTGCTCGGCCAGGCGATCGAGCTGATCCGTACCGACCGCACCTCCATCCGCGAACCGATCCGCGCCGCTGCAGCCCGGTCGATCGCCGGGTCGCCGATCCCGCTCGCCCTGCTGTCCGTCTTCGCCGCCGATAAATTGGCGGTCGCGGCACCGCTGATCGCCTCGGCTTCGCTGACCGGGGAAGCGCTTTCCGACTTGCGCGCCGCCGCCTCGCCCGACGTCCGCCGTTTCCTCGACAGCTTGAGCCGTCCACCTGAAACCCAGCCACCGGTCGCTGCCGAACCGGGGCCGGAGAACGTGCCGTCGCTCAGCGAAGTAGTCGCCCGGATCGAGCGTTTGCGTTCGAGCCGCGAAGCCTCGCCGCCGCCCGAACCGGCACCAACGCCCGCCCCACCGGTCGAGCCGGCACCGCCCGCGCCCGACTATCCGGTGCCGGGCCTGTTCCGTTGGGAATGCGGCGCTGGCGGGGAAATCGAATGGGTCGAAGGCGCCCCGCGCGGTCCGCTGATCGGCCGTTCGATCGCCGTCGCCGACTCTGACGAAGGCGTCGACGATTGCGTCGAGCGGGCGTTCGTCATCCGCGCCCCGTTCCGCGATTGCCTGCTCGAGCTGGGCGATGACGGCCTGATGGCGGGCGAATGGCAGATCAGCGGCGCCCCGGCCTTCGCGCCCGGTGACGGCCGCTTCATCGGTTATCGCGGCATCGCCCGGCGCGGCCAACCCGAGCCTGAGCCGCTGCCAGCGCGGGACCTTGGCCGATTGCCGTCGGGGCATGACGCGCTGCGCGAGATGATCCACGAGATCAAGACGCCGCTGAACGCAATCATCGGTTTTGCGGAGATCATCGACGGCCAATATTTCGGCCCCGCGCACAGCCGCTACCGCGAGCGCGCGGCGGAGATCGTGACCAACGCCCGCTCGTTGCTTGAGGCCGCCGAGGATCTCGATTTCGTCGCCAAGCTCCAGTCGGCCCGCGCCAGCGCCAGCGACGGCACCGATTTTGCCAGCTTCTTCCCGGCATTCGCCGATGCGCTGCTGGCGCGCGCCGCCAGCCTTGGCGTCCAGCTCGACCTCGACACGCCCGACATTGCAGGCATTTGCATCCTCGAGCCCGAATTGACCGAACGCCTGCTGCGTCGTTTCACCGATGCAATCCTCGCCGCGACCGCGCCGGGCGAACATCTGACGTTCCGAGTCCGCCGTTTCGACACCAGTTTCGGCATCGGCATGACCCGCCCCAAATCGACCATCCTGGCCGCCAAGGAAGACCTGCTCGACCCCGAATTCACCATTGGCGGCGCCGACCGCGCGCTTCTCGGCCTCGGTTTCTCGTTGCGGCTGATCAACGGGCTGGTCGGGATTGCCGGCGGCGGGCTCGACATCGATGACGGGCATTTTACGCTCAGCGTGCCGCTGAAGGGGGACCCTCCGGGCCTGCCAACCAAAGCCTCGGCATAATCCGCCGCACGATCACTCGCGACCGGTTTGGTGGGCCCGGAGGGACTCGAACCCCCAACCTAGCCGTTATGAGCGGCCAGCTCTAACCAGTTGAGCTACAGGCCCCCAGGGTCAGCTTAAGGCCGCATGACCCTTAACTATCATTGGTCGGGGAGACAGGATTCGAACCTGCGACCCTCTGCTCCCAAAGCAGATGCGCTACCAGGCTGCGCCACTCCCCGACTTGCCGCCCGATAGAGTGATCGACCGGCAAGCGTAAAGCCCGAAGTGATTAATTGCTGTTGGCGGGCGCGGCCGGCTTGGCGTCGCCATTGGTGTCGACCTTGACGTCGACATCCAGATTGCGAACCGCGGCGCCAGCTTCCTTGGTGTCGTTGACGATCGCGCCGGCCGCCTGGTCGAGCGTGTTAAGCGCAGCCGCGCCGGCATTTTCCGCAACATCTTCGTTGTAGGACACGGTGGTCTGGCTGTTGGCCTTGTCCTCGGTCACCTGGCAGGCGCCGAGCAGCAGGGCAGGGGCGATGATGATCAATGCGCGCATGGTGTTGGTCCTTCTCTTCGTTTGAACGGCTTAACGCCGGCGACGTCGTTTTGGCTCCGTGACGGGTTCGATCCCGCCCGACAGGATCGCCAGTACCGCGGTCCAAGCAGCGACATTTTGCCGCAACTGCGCGGGATCGACCTTGTCGAGCGTATCGTCCGGCGTGTGATGATAGTCGAAATAGCGCGATCCGTCCTGGTTGAGCGCGACTCCGGGCAGGCCGTCGGCGACCATCGGGCCAATGTCCGATCCCTCGGTGCGGTCGAGCGCGCCAGGCACGATGCCGAGCGGCTGCAACGCGCGCTGGATCGCCAGCGCCTCGTCCTTGCGCGCATCGCCCAGCCTGCTGTCGACCTTCCAGATGCGGTCGGCGCCGAAGTCGCTTTCCATCAGCGCATAATGCGGCTGCTTGCCATATTTGGTGCGGTAATCGAGCCCGCCGAACAGGCCGACTTCCTCCGCTCCGAACCAGACAATCCGAATGGTGCGCAAAGGGCGCCCGGCATCCATGATGCGCTTGGCCGAGGCGGCGGCGATCGCCAACCCGGTGGCGTCGTCAAGCGCGCCGGTGCCTTGGTCCCAGCTGTCGAGATGGCCGCTGACCAGGATCGGCGCGAGGGCAGGATCGCGGCCCGGCACTTCGGCGATCACATTGCCCGATTGCTGGCCCACGAGATTGGTCGATTCGAGTTGCAGCCGAATCCGCACCGGGCCCTTGGCGCGCTTCAATATGCGCTGGACCTGCTCGGCGTCGGGCAAGGGGAGGGCGCCTGCGGGAATCGGAGTCACCCCGGCGGCAAAGTTCATCACCCCGGTGTGCGGGTTGCGGTGATAATCGGTGCCGATCGAGCGAATGACGATCGCGATCGCGCCCTTGCGGCTGGCAATGCTTGGTCCCTGACGGCGCGGTGCCCCGAATACGCCATAGCCCGACCCATCCTCGGTGCGCGGCATGGCGTGCGAAACGAACACGATCTTGCCGCGGACAGCGGCGTCGGGCGCGGCTTCCAGATCGGCGAGCGTGTCGAACCCGACCAGTTCGCCCTCGATCCCGCCGGGCGGGGTCGAGGCCGAATTGCCGAGCGCAGCGATGACCAGTTTCTGCGGGAAGGGGACGACGATCGACGCGCTCTCGGCCCCGCGCACCCAGACCGGCATGGTGAAATTGTCGATGCGGACATTGGCAAAGCCCATGGCCTTCAATTTGGCGACACTCCACGCCCGCGCCCGCGCTTCAGCCTCGGTCCCGGCCATGCGCTGGCCGACCTCGGTGGTCAGGCCTTCGGTAATGTCCCAGGCATAATCGTCCTTGAGCGCGGCATCGCGCAATTGCGCGACCTGGCTCGGGGTGACCTGGGCGGGGAGGGCGGAAGCGGTGGCGAGCAGGGTCGCGGCGAACAGGGTGCGGATCATCGTCCCTACCTATCCAGCGCGGCCGCCCCTGTCATCGCCCGTTCGTCGAAACCTATAACAGCCGCATCTGGTCGCCCTCGGGCGGAACGAACAGGTCCCGGCGTAGCGGGATTTTCATTGAGCCGAGCCCGAAGCGCTTGATTGCTTTCTCGAAGCGCGTGCGCAACAGATCGGCCCACGGACCCTGGCCCTGCATCCGGCGGTGGAAATCGGGATCATTGTCGCGTCCGCCCCGCATCGATCGGATGGTTGCCATCACCTTGGCCGCGCGATCGGGATAATACTGGTCGAGCCAGGCCCGGAACAAAGGTGCGACTTCGTGCGGCAGGCGGACTGGCAGGTAGAAACCGCCGCGCGCTCCGGCCGCCACCGCCGCCTCGACGATCGCCTCCAGCTCATGATCGGTGACCTGCGGCACCACCGGCGCGATCGCGACGTAGGCGGGGACGCCGGCATCGGTCAGCGCGCGCACGGCGGCCAGACGCTTTCGAGCTGCCGGGGCGCGCGGCTCGAGCGTTCGGGCAATCGCCGGGTCGAGCGAGGTGATCGAGATGGCCACCGAGGCAATGCCGAGCTTCGCCGCCTCGGCCAGCAGGTCGATGTCGCGTACCACCCGGTCTGATTTGGTGGTGATGGTGAAAGGGTGGCGGGTTTCGAGCAGTAGCTCGATTACCGATCGCGTTACCCGCCAGCGTTCCTCGATCGGCTGATAGGGATCGGTGTTGGTGCCCATCGCGATCGGCGCGCATTCATAGCCCGGCCGCGACAAGGCGCCGTGGAGCAGTTTCGCGGCGTCGGGTTTGACGAACAGGCGGCTTTCGAAATCGACCCCCGGCGACAGATCATGGAACGCATGGGTCGGCCGGGCGAAACAATAGATGCAGCCATGCTCGCAGCCGCGATAGGCGTTGACCGAACGATCAAAGCCAATGTCGGGTGAGTTGTTGCGGGTCAGGATCGATTTCGCCCGCTCGATCGTCACCGTCGTCCGGCGCGGCGGCACGCCGTCGAGCGCCTCGACCTGGTCGAGCCAGTCGGGATCGACCACATGCTCCTTCAGGTTGAAGCGCGTGGATCCCTCGTTGCGCGTCGCCCCGCGCGCTTTGGTCGACTCGATCGGCATGGGGCGAGCCTATTAGAACGAAACAGGAACATCAATCCTCTACGTGGCGCTTTAGACGGTCGAGTGCGGCGTCCCATTGTGCTGAAACCGTGCCGATCCAGGCCTCGGCGGCGAGCAGGCCGGCGGGGTCGATCCGGTACAATTTCTCGCGCCCGTCGCGAGCCGCCGAGGCCAGGCCGGCGCGTTCGAGTACGCGCAGATGCTTGGTCAGTGCCTGTCGCGACATCGAACCGCCCTCGGCCAGGCTGGAGATCGAATGGGGAAAGCCGTCGCCAAGCCGGTCGAGCAGGCTCAACCGGGTTGGCTCGCCAAGCGCCGCGAAGACGATGGCCGGCTCAGCCTTCGGCATGGCGGGTGAGATTGGCAAGCTGGATGTCCCAGCCCTCGTTGTTGGAACGGAGCGCGCTCACGCGCATCGCTTCGGGCAAAGCGTCGAACCCCGATTCGACGATCTGCAGCCGGGTGCCGTCGCCCTCGGAGTGGAGCCGGAATTCGACCAGGGTGCGCGGCGCGGCTTCGGGATCGTCGGGCACATCGGCACCGGGAGTCCATTCGAACGCCAATCGGTTGGGCGCGTCGACCGCGGTCACCCACGCCAGCCAGGGCGCGCCTTCATAACCGGGATAGGTCATCTTGCCGGTCGACCGCTCGCCAGCGACAAACGGCTGGTCAAGGTCGACCTTGAACCATTGGCCGAACTCGCGGTGATCCGAAATCGCCCGCCACACCTTGTCGATCGGCGCGCGGACGAATGTGGTTTTCTCGATTACATCAGTCATAAGCAACCTCCTGGTTGCCTATTTAGGCGGCGCCAATCGAAATGCAACCAAAAAGTTGCCTGTTAGCGCCGCGTTGGTCCCGGCACCGTCGGCCACTTGTGCTGGGCGATCAGCTTCAGACTGGCCTGCTGCCCGCCCGCAAGCCCGTCATAGACCCACATATTGCGCAGCACCGCGGGAACGTAATAGCGCGTTTCCCAGTAGGGCAGGCTCTCGATCCACAGCAGGGGGTCGCCCTTGTCGTTGATCGCGTTCCAGCGATCGACCGGCACCGGCCCGGCGTTGAATGCGGCAATCACCCGCGGCAATTGCCCGCGAGTCGCAGTCTTGCCGCGCATCAGTTCGATGAAACTCTGGCCATATTCCAGGTTGATCGCCGGATCGGCGAGATTGCCGACGGCGATCCCGCGCGCGCGTGCGAAATCGCCCGCCGTGCCGGGCCTGACCTGCATCAGCCCGACCGCGCCCGCCGGGCTGACCGCCGCCATCCGGAAATCGCTTTCCTGGCGGACATGGGCATAGGCCAGCGCAGGATCGACCCGCCACCCCGCCACCGGCGCCCAGCGCGGCAAGGGGAAGCGGTCGGCGGCGGCGGTGACCGCGCCGGGCGGGCCGTTGTGGGCGATCCAGAAGGCGGCTCCGGCGAGGTCGAGTTCGCGCGCCTTGGCGGCCAGCGCGGCATGGCTCGACGGCGGCCCGATCCGGCACTGGTGACGCAGCAATTCCTCGGCCAGCCCCCGCTCGCCGATCGCTGCCAGCTCGATCGCTCGACGGACGTTGGGTAATTGCGCGATGCTCACTGGCGCGCGGGCCGCCGCCGCTACCTTGCGGTCCATCCCTAGCGTCTGCCGCGCCACCAAGCCGTAAAAACTCTCGGGCGATCGCGCCGCCTGCTTCATCAGACCCTCGACCAGTTGTGGCCGCCGGCACGCCATTTCCGATCGCGCCGCCCAATAGGCGCCAGCCGCGACCAGTTCGCTTTCCGCGCGGCTGATCGCCACCGCTCGAAAATGCGCCGCGGCATTGGCGCAATCGTTCACGCGCCACGACGCCAGGCCGGCGATCCATTGCGCCTGCGCCGCCCAGTCACCGCTCGCGCCCGAAATCCCGCTTTCGGCAACGCGCTTGGCGTCGGCATCCTGCCCAAGCACATAATAGATCCACGCCACGCGCTGCGCCGCTTCGGCCCGCGCCTCGGACGACAGGCTGGGCGATACCTGATTCAACAACGTCTCGGCCTCGAACGCCGAATCGGTCTTGACCAATGGCTCCATCGCCAGGCGCAGCGCATCGGCGGCCGGCTCCCCGGTGACGGCCCGCGAGCGATGGCGGCGCGGGGCAGCGGCCAGCGGCACAACCCGCCCCTCGCTGACGACCCGCGGCGGCTGGGTCGATCCCCGCGCGATCGCCATCCGCTGAAGCTGGCTCGCCTGCGGCAATTCCGGCGCGACGGCGATCAGCGTCTCGATCGCGCCAAGATCGGCCTTGGGCGAATTGCGCGCGGTCAACAATTGGGCCCGGGCCACCGGGTTGAGCGGATGCGCGCCCAACGCGTCGATCCCCGCACTTGCAGCGGCCCATTGCTCGGCCCGGATCGCGGCGAACACCCCGCGCCAGTCCTTCGGCACCGCCATCACCGGCGGCGCGGGCGGCGGCGGCAGCGGCTGGTCGACCAGCACCGGCGCCAGCGGATCATCCTGTTGCGCAAGGGCAGGGGCGGCGACCGGCAGCAACAGCAAGGCAATCGTCCAACGCATTACAAATCCTCTTCCATCAGCAACAGCAAATCGCGCCACACCAAAGCCTTGTCGCCCGGTCGAGTCAGCAATTGGCGCAACTGAATGGTGGCGATCGTGCGCACGCCTTCGACCTTGTGAACCCGCCCCCGCGCCTGTGGCAGAGGCTCGCCGAGCAAGGCCCGCACCGGCGCATCGCCGAGCAATACCAGCCGCTTCGGCTTGACCAGCGCGATATGCTTGCGCGCGATATCCGCACAAGCGCGAATTTCGTCGGGCGACAATTTGGCCCCCGGCGCGGCAAAGCAGGCAAGCGACGCGCTGTAAGCCTGCTCGGGTGCAAAGCCGATTGCCGCCAGCATCCGCATCGCCAGCGTCCACGCCTCGCCGCCGATCGGCCGGTCGCCATCCTCGCGCTGCGGCGCATCGCTCAGAAACATGATT
This sequence comes from Sphingomicrobium sp., assembly GCA_046593565.1. Classification (GTDB taxonomy): domain Bacteria; phylum Pseudomonadota; class Alphaproteobacteria; order Sphingomonadales; family Sphingomonadaceae; genus Sphingomicrobium. Next base: position 8,340 of record JBKJNP010000042.1, read on the forward strand.
TCGGCGCCCTCGACGCCATGCGGCAATATTCGCTTCGCCCCGGCGCGGTCGAGCGGAAGCCCAGTCTGATTGCCCAGCCAATGGCGAAAGGCACCGAGGTCCTCGTGCACCGTCGCGGTCGATTCGACCGGCGGCACGGGAGCCGCAGCAACCGGTGCGGCGCTCGCCAGCCAGTCGCGCGGGCTCTCGCTTATCGCGACATCGACCCCGGCCTCGATCCACCACGCTAGCGCCGCGGCCGCCGCGCGCTCGTCATTTGCTGGTTGATCCGCACTCATTTTGCGACTCTTCTGCAAGGTTGACGGCGCGGTCAAGGAATTGGCAGGGCTGTCGCGGGCGAAAAGAGCGGCCCACGCGGTGGAAAGGCCCAGTTCCTTGAAAGGCATTGCATGAGCGACCGGGAATCGATGGATTATGATGTCGTGGTGGTCGGTGCCGGCCCCGCCGGGCTGTCCGCCGCCATCCGCCTCAAGCAACTCGCCGCCGAAAAGGGCCGCGAAATCAGCGTTTGCGTGCTCGAGAAAGGCGGCGAGGTCGGGGCGCACATATTGTCCGGCGCGGTGATCGATCCACGCGGTCTCGACGAATTGATCCCGGATTGGAAGGATCGCGGTGCCCCGATGGGCGTGCCGGTGACCGACAACCAGCATTGGGTGCTAACCAGGACCCGCAAATATTCGATTCCGCATTTGTTGATGCCGCCGTTCCTCAACAACAAGGGCACCACCACCTGCAGCCTTGGCAATCTGACGCGCTGGCTGGGGGCCCAGGCCGAAGAACTGGGGGTCGAGATCTTCCCCGGCTTCGCCGCCGCCGAGATATTGTTCAACGACGATGGGTCGGTGAAGGGCGTCGCGACCGGCGACATGGGGGTGGCGCGTGACGGCAGCTTCAAGCCCGACCATCAGCCGGGAATGGAATTGCACGCCCGCTACACCTTTTTCGCGGAAGGGGCGCGCGGTCATCTGACCAAGCGACTGACCGAGATATTCGAGTTGCGCAAGGAAAGCGGACCACAAGTCTATGGACTTGGTGTCAAGGAGTTATGGGACGTTCCTGCCGAAGTGCATAAGCCCGGGCGGGTGATCCACAGCCAGGGTTGGCCATTGGATGACGCCTGGGGCGGGGGATTCCTCTACCACCAGGAAAATGGCCAGGTCGCCTTGGGCTTCGTCGTCGCGCTCGATTACCAAAATCCCTATCTGTCGCCGTTCGAGGAATTCCAGCGGTGGAAGACCCATCCCGCGATCCGCGCTGAGATCGAAGGCGGCAAACGCGTCTCCTACGGCGCGCGGGCGATCAACGAGGGCGGGTGGCAAGCGGTGCCGAAGCTGGCCTTCCCCGGCGGGGCATTGGTCGGGTGCGCCGCGGGGTTCGTCAATGTGCCGCGGATCAAGGGCAGTCACACCGCGATCAAATCGGCCATGCTCGCCGCCGAAGCCGCGTTCGACGCCATCGCCGCGGACCGCCGAGGCGACACGCTCGAAACCTACGAGCCGGCAGTGCGGTCAAGCTGGATCGCCACCGAACTCAAGATGGTCCGCAATGCCGAGCCGGCGGTGGCGCGGTGGGGTGGGACCTTGGGAACGATCTACGCCGGGTTCGACATGTGGTTGAATTACTTCAAGATCGGCCTGCCGTGGACGCTGAAGCATCATCCCGACAATGAAAGTATAAGCCGCAAGGAACAGGTGGCGCCGATCGCCTATCCGAAACCCGATGGAAAGCTGACTTTCGATCGGCTGTCGTCGGTGTTCATTTCCAATACCAACCATGTCGAGGACCAGCCGGTCCATCTGACCTTAAAGGACGCCGAGGTGCCGATCGCGGTCAATCTCGCGCTTTATGACTCGCCCGAGCAGCGATATTGCCCGGCCGGCGTGTATGAGATTGTCGAGGAAGCAGGGTCGCCCCGGCTCCAGATCAACGCGCAGAATTGCGTGCATTGCAAGACATGCGACATCAAGGACCCGACCCAGAATATCAACTGGGTTGTGCCCGAAGGCGGTGGAGGTCCTAATTACCCCAATATGTAAATGGCTCGGCCAGGCGTCGCTCGGCGCGATGATCGCGCAGGGCCTCGCTGTGCCGGCTGGCGCGATGACCCGCGATGCGCTCGGTGCGTATGTATCGGCGCGCGCGGCGGATGCCTCGGGCGATCCGGCCACCGCGTCGCGCCTGCTGGCGTCGCTGGTTCGCACCATGCCGGCCGAAGACCAGCTGCGCCGTCGCGCCATCGGCCATGCGATCGAGGCCGGCGACATGGACCTCGCCCTCCAGCTCGCCGGGCGGCTCAAGCCCGAGCAGGCGTCGCTCGACCTGCGCCTGCTGCAGGTCGCCGAATTGCTCCGCAATGGTGACGAGAAGCGCGCCAGCGCCCTGTTAAGGACACAGGGTGGCCTGATCGATTCTTCCTTCCTCGCGCCGTTCGTCGAGGCGTGGATGCGCGCCGACAAACGCGATCCCCGCGCGCTCGATGTGCTTGCCCTGGTGCCCGAAACCAGCGCGCTCGCCGGCCAGCGTGACGAGCAAAAGGCGCTGATCCTGCTTCGGCTCAAACGCCCGGCCGAGGCACTTCCGATCGCCGAACTGGCATTGGCCAAAGCCGGTGGCCGCGCCGACCGGCTGCGGCTCGCCTTCGCCGATGGCTTTCGCGCCGCGGGCGATCGCGCGTCGGCGCTCAAGTTGCTCGAAGGTGGCGGGCTGGCGCTGGCCGATGCCCGGGTGAAGATGGCGGCAGGCAAGTCGCTCGGCCAGGCGGTCGATACGCCGGCCAAGGCCTATGCCGAATTACTGCTCGGGCTGGCGCTGGCGCTCAACAAGATGTCCGACAAGTCGCTGCCGATCAGCCTCGGCCAGATCGCGCGCTATGCCAATCCGGATAATAATGCGGGCACCCTGTTGCTGTCGCTGCTGCTCGATGCGGGCGGGCGCGACGGCGATGCTTTGATCATGCTGCGCACAATTCCTGCAGGCGAACCGTTCGCGGCCCAGGCGCAGGATGCCGAGGTGCGCATCCTCAATGGCATGGACAATCAGGGCGAGGCCCTGGCCCGCGCCCGCGCCTTTGTCGGTGCAACCCCCAATGCCGATGCATATTCGCGGCTTGGCGCGGCGCTGATCGAGCGCGAGCAATATGCCGAGGCGGCCGAGGCCTATGGCAGGGCACTGGCACTTGTAGCCACCGGCCCCGGCTCGGACGAACCATGGGCGCTGCACCTGTTCCGGGCCAGCGCCCTGGAATCGGCTGATCGCTGGGAAGAAGCAAAGCAGGACATGGCGGCGGCAATGACGCTTTCGCCCGACAATCCGCTGCTGCTCAATTTCCTCGGCTACGGCCAGCTCGAGCGCGGCGAGAATCTCGACGGGGCCGAGGCGATGGTGCGCAAGGCCAGCGCGCTTCGCCCCGACGATGCGTCGATCACCGATTCGCTGGGCTGGGCGCAATATAAGCGCGGCCGCACCGATGAAGCGATTGCCACGTTGCAGCGCGCCATCGAGGGCGATCCGGCGCAGGCCGAGATCCACGAACATCTCGGCGATGCCCTCTACACCGCGGGTCGCCGGATCGAAGCGCGCTTTTCGTGGCGCGCGGCGCTGGTTACGGTCGACGAGGACAAAGCCAGGAAGCGCATCGAGGCGAAACTTGCCGCCGGGCTCACCCCCGCAAACGCGTCGCCCTAAGGGATGCTCACCGAGCCGGCCCCGGCCAAGCTCAACCTGGCGCTCCACGTGCGCGGCAAATTGCCCGACGGGCGGCATGCGCTTGAGACGATTTTCGCATTCTGCACCGATGGCGACATGGTGGCGGGCGAGGCGGCGGACGACGTCACGCTGGAGGTGACCGGTCCATTCGCGGGCGGTTTGAGCGGCGACAATCTCGTCCTGGCTGCGGCCCATGCCCTGCGCGAAGCGGCGGGGGTCGAGCAGGGCGCCGCGCTTCACCTGATCAAGAACTTGCCCGTCGCCTCGGGGATCGGCGGCGGTTCGGCCGACGCCGCAGCCGCGCTTCGCCTGCTGACCCGTCTGTGGGGGATCGATCCGGCCCACGCCACCGCCGTCGCCCCCGGGCTCGGCGCTGATGTCCCCGCTTGCCTTCGATCACGACCTGCACGTGGTATTGGCGCTGGCGACATCCTCGAGCGAATTAAGATCGATCACATTGCTGAGCCGGGTGCTCCGGTCTTGCTAGTAAATCCGCTGATCCCGCTTTCAACTGGAAAAGTGTTTGCAAATTGGGATGGGATCGATCGCGGCCCGCTGCTCAAGTGGCACGAAGGCCGCAATGATCTGGAGGCTGCTGCCCAAGCAATTGTTCCGGAAATTGGCGAGGTTAGGGACTGGCTGGTCAAACGTGCCGGTGCCAGCTTCGTGCGCATGTCGGGAAGCGGGGCAACCTGTTACGCCTTTTTCGGCGGCGAAAAATGGCTTCATCAGGCCAAGAATGCTTGCGCTCACGAACGCCCCAACTGGTGGTGTTTGGCTACGCACATGCGCTAAGGCGCGCCGCATTCGTTCGGCGGTAAGTATCGGTCGCATGCGGCGCGCCTTAGCGCATGTGCGTAGCCAAACACCACCAGTTGGGGCGTTCGTGAGCGCAAGCATTCTTGGCC
>JBKJNP010000183.1:0-7649 GCA_046593565.1 Sphingomicrobium sp.
CGCATGACACGACCCTGTCGGGCTTTTTGCTCGACATGATCCCCGAGACTTTGGTGTCGGCGCTGACCGCGGGCAACATCCTCCAGACCCTGCTCGTCGCAATCCTGTTCGGGGTCGCGCTGACGATGGTCGGCAAGCCCGGCGAGCGGCTGCTCGGCGCACTCGAGGACTTCAGCCGCGTGGTATTCAAGCTGGTCGGGCTGGTGACGATCCTCGCCCCACTTGGCGCATTCGGCGCAATGGCTTTCACCATCGGCAAATACGGCCTCGGCGCGGTGGTCAGCCTGGCGTGGCTGGTGGCGACCTTCTACCTCACCTCGATCTTCTTCGTACTGGTCATCCTCGGCCTCGTCGCCCGCGCCTCGGGCTTCTCGATCTTCCGCCTGATCGCCTACCTCAAGGCCGAATTATTGCTCGTCCTCGGCACCTCGTCGAGCGAGAGCGCGCTCCCGGCCTTGATCGAGAAAATGGAGGACGCCGGCTGCCCCAAATCGGTCGTCGGGCTGGTCGTGCCCGCAGGCTATTCGTTCAACCTCGATGGCACCAACATCTATCTGACGCTTGCGGCGCTGTTCATCGCCCAGGCCTATGGCATCGACCTGACCTGGGGCCAGCAGGCGATGCTGCTCGGGGTGGCGATGCTGTCGTCGAAGGGTGCCGCCGGGGTCACCGGCGCTGGCTTCATTACCCTCGCCGCCACGCTCGCCATAGTGCCCACCGTGCCGATCGAGGGAATGGCGCTGATCCTCGGCGTCGACCGCTTCATGAGCGAATGCCGCAGCCTGACCAATTTCATCGGCAATGCGGTGGCCACGATCGTCGTGTCGCGCTGGGAGGGCCGGCTCGACACCGACCGCCTCGACGCCGCGCTCCACGGCCGCGCGGCGGGATTTGCGGAGTTCGATCCGGGGAGTGTGAAGGCGTAGGGTCGCCCGTCGCTTCGCTCCGGCGCTCCAAAGTAAGATCTGCCCCCGGCAGGTCTTACTTTGGAGCGGGTGAAGGGAATCGAACCCTCGTCACTTGCTTGGGAAGCAAAAGCTCTACCATTGAGCTACACCCGCCCGGACCTGGGTCCGATGGCGGCCCACTGCCATTTCGTCGCCCTTCGGTCAACGGTGGCAAAATCCCCCAAATCGGATATCCTCGCTGCCAAGGGGGATCGTAAGATGCGTACATTGACCTGGCTTGCACCAATTGCCTTCTTGCTCGCTCCGCTCCCCGCTTTGTCCCAGCAACAACAGCAACAGCAGACCGACCTTGAGCCCGCAGAGGATTTGCCCGGCGTCCCGTGGCAGGCGCAAATCTATTCGGGCAGCGGGCAATGGACCGCGCAGGAGCTCGATGTTCGCGATGAGTGGGATCTGGCCCACAAATGCGGCGGATCGCTGATCGCTCCCAATTGGGTGCTGACCGCGGCCCATTGCATCAACGCCAACCGCATCGCCAACGGCTACCGCGTCCGGCTCGGCACTTCGGCCATCGATCGGGAGGAAGGCGTCACCTACCGCATCGACCGGATGGTGTCCCACGCCGACTATGACAAGCAGCGCAAGGCCTATGACATCGCCCTGGTCCATTTCGTCGCCGACGAATTGACGTTCGAGGACGATGCCGGCCCGATCGAGGAAATTGAACTCTACGACGGCCCGTCGCTTTGGCCCGGGGTGGCGGTGTTTGCCACCGGCTGGGGAAAGGCGGCCAAGAACAATTTGAGCTACCAGGCCGATCTCACCCAGGTCGACCTGACCACCGTCGATTGCGACGCTTATCCCAAGAACAAGGGCTGGACCCAAGACTATCATCTGTGCGCCGCCGCGCCCGACAATGACACGTGCGAGGGCGATAGTGGCGGCCCGCTGGTGATGCAGGATGACCGGCCCTATCTGGTCGGGATCGTGAATTTCGGTTTCGGCTGCTACGCGAAGGACAGCGCCGGCATCTATATCAGGATCGACGGTACCTATTTCGGCGACTGGATCCGCCGCGCGATGGCAGCGGATCCGTCGGTCAGCCATTTACGCTGAAGTCGCCTAACTTGACGGTCGCCTAACCTGGCGGTCGCCTCGACTAACGGTCGTCGGGGCTGCCGCGATCGTCCGGGCTACCACGATCGTCCGGGCTGCCGCGCTCGTCCGGGATGCGGCTGGCGCCGTCTTCGGACTCTTCGTCGTCGTTGGGGCCAAAACCGAGAATGTCGATGCTCATCGTCTCTCTCCTTTACTGGGTACAACCACCATTAATTCGCACGGATTAACCGCGCGCGATAGTCCCGTCAGGCGAAGCCGATTTCGCGCACGAACGCCTGGAACCGCGCATCTTTCGCGATCGGGTCGAGCAATGGGTCGCTGGCAATCGCGGTCAGTCCCGGATCGCCGACCGTTCGCGCCCGACGGAGCAGTTCCACCGCCGCGCCGGCCTTGCCAAATTGCGCCATCACCTCGGCCTGCTGGTACAGCGCGGCATCGCCGACCTCGCTCACCAGCTGGGCGAACACCCGATCCGCTGCGGCGCGATCGCCGGCGCGGTGCTCAAGCACCGCCAACGCGGTCAACCGGAACATCGCACTTGGCTCCTTGGCGATCGCCGCGCGCGCTTCATCGAGCTTGCCCGACAATGTGAGGCCGGTGCCAAGGAACGCATTGGCATTCGACATTGCCGGGTTGAGCTCAAGCGCGCGGCGAAAATGCAAAGCCGATCCGGCATAGTCGCGCGCGGCGAAACCGATGATCCCTGCCGCGCGATGGGTCCGCGGGTTGAGCGGGTCGAGCGCAACCGCCCGCTCGATCGCGGCGCGCGCCTCGGCCGGTCGCCGCGCGCGGGCCGAGTAAATCGCATAGAATAAGAGATTGTCGGCGCTTCCCCGGCCATAGCGATACGCCTGGTCGAACGATGCGCGGCTATTCTTGATGTCGAGCTGGCCGGCGAAGATCGCATGGCCCAGCGCCAGATGGGCCTCGGCCAGCCTGGGCGCCAGCGCGACCGCCTTGCGCCCCTCGACAATCGCCGCGGCGAACATCGGTTTGATCTCGGGTCCCGGCGCATAAGCCGATGCAATCGACGACAAGACCCGCGACAATGCCGCGCGGGCGAGCGCGAAATCGGGGTCGGCGGCGATGGCATTTTCATACAATGCCTTGGCCTCTCGGTCGGCCTTTTCGTCACGTGACAAATTGTACAGCGCCTTGCCGCGCAAATAGGCTTCGTACGCCGCCACATTACGCGTCCCGCCGGGTGCCGGATCCTCGGTCGCCATGCGCACCGAAAGGGCAGTTGCCACGGTCCGGGCAATTTCGGTCTGGAACGCGAAAATGTCGGTCAGCCTTGTATCGACCCGCTTCGACCAGATCGAAAAACCGGTCTTGCCGTCGGTCAGGTCGATCGCCACCCGCACCATGTCGCCGGCGCGCTGGACCGATCCTTCGAGCAGCGTCGCGACCCCCAATTTGGTGGCGATGGCGGTGGCGCTGCCCTGGAGATCGCGCGCGGTCTCGGAGGTGGTCGCGGCCAGCACCTGGAGCGCGGGATTTCGCGCCAGCGCCGCGCGCACTTCTTCGGTCAGCCCGTCGCTGAGATAGGCCTGGCCCGAATCGCCGCTGATATTCTTGAACGGGAGCACCGCGATGGTCCGCTCGCCCGCGCTGTCGCCGAATAGATCCTCGCGCCACGTATAAAGCGCGCCGCCACCAGCCAGCAGTGCCCCTGCCCCGCCCGCGATCAGCATTGCCCGGCGCCGGTCGACGCTCGGTCCATGCGCCAGCGACGGCGTCTGTACGAGCCCCGGTGACTGGCCGATAACCTGCCCGATCGCGCGTTCGATCGAGTCGATTTCTCGCCCCGCCGTCCTGCCGCGCCACTGCGACAAATCAATCGTCTGATATTGGCGGAACCCTAGTGGCGGCAGGCTGCCGTCGAGCGACAGCGGAACCAGTCGTTTGCGGTCGCGGCCCTGTGCCGCTTCGTCCGCCACCCAGTCGGACTCGATCGAGGTCTTCGACCACAGCACGACCACCGCATCGGACGCCTCCAGCGCCTCGCGGATCGATTTGGCGAACGATGCGCCGCCTTCGATCATCGTGTCCCACCACACGGTGAAACCGCGCCCGCCCAGCGCCGCAGCCAGCGCTTTCGCGCGCTTGGCGTCGGCATGCGCGTAACTCAGGAAGATGACTGGCTGGCCGGCTTCGCTCGCCATCGCTCTATTACACCCCCGTGTGGAATTCGGAGCCTATCCGCTCGCCCGCACCAAGGGAAGCGCTCCTAACGTGTGAACGAGATGTGGACCTTGACCCACGTGCCGACTTGCGGCTTGCCGTCGATTTTCGGCGGGCGAATGCGGAATTGCCAGCCGGCCAGGCGGATGGCGTGGGCCAGCCCCGATCCGGGCGGCGATTCGCCGATCGCCTGGCAATTTTCGACGCGGTTGTCGGGGATCGTCTTGCACGCCACTTCGGCCCAGGCGCCGGGCGGAATGGTCCGTTTGGGCAAATAGCCGCCAAGCTCGGCGTCGGTCGGCTCGCGATGCCATTCGGCGCGATACAAGGTGACCCCGCCCGGCCCGGTACCGACGCTGGCGCTGGTTTCGCCCGTGCCGGTCGCGACCTTGCCTCCAGCAGTCCCCAAATTGCTGATGTCGGCCGCGGCAAATTCCTCGCGGGTCAGTTCCAGGAAGGGCGATTTGGGGTTCGGTACCGGCGGTACGCGCGGCGTAGGAAGACGCGGCACCGGCTTGGCGACCTCGGCCTCGGCGGTTTCCGCTTGCGCCGCTGCGGCTGGTGCTTGCGGCTCGGGCGCGGGGATCAGGTCGACCGTGGTTGGCCGGCTGGCCGGTTTTCGATCGCCGAAACTGGTCGGCGCCAGCCCGAGCAGGATCAGCAGGAAAATCAGTTCGGCCAACAGGGTCAGCCCGATCGCCAGCCCGCGCTGGCTGATGCTCGGCCGCCGCCAGTCGGTGCGCCAGTCGGGGCGCGATTCAGGGCTGGCGGGATTCATCGCGCCGTCGCCTAACCCGCTACCGCCACGGGAAAAAGTCCTGTTCGACCAATGGCGCAGCGGCTCAGATCCCGCCGTCGGTCACGGCATAGCCGGCCGCTTCGAGCGCGGCCGTCAGCCCGTCGGCAACGGCGCGCGCCTGGCCCGCATCTTCCGACCGCACCACGAAATTGCCGCCGACCTTGCCACTCTTGAAGAACGGGTAGCTGCCGATCGACACGCCCGGATTGGCCTTCTCCGCCGCCCCCAGCAATTCGGCCACTTCGCTCTCGGGCGCATAGGCCCCGATCGTCACCGACACGAGCGGCCGCCCGCCCTCGAGCGTCCCGGTCAGCGCGTCGAGCATCCCGGCGGTGATGTGCGGCACCCCGGCCATCACGAACAGATTGCCGATCCTGATCCCCGGCGCGCCCGACATATGGTTGGGGATCAATTCGGCCCCTTCGGGTACCCGCGCCATCCTCAGGCGCCCCTCGTTGACCCCGCCCTTGTCGGAATAATAATCTTCCAGGATCGCCCGCGCCTCAGGATGCACTACTACCCCGACGCCCAGCGCCGCGGCGATCGCATCGACCGTGATGTCGTCATGGGTCGGCCCGATCCCGCCGGTGGTGAACAGATAATCATTGCGTTCCCGAAGCGCATTGACCGCTTCGACGATTGCCGCCTCGACATCGGCCACCACCCGCACTTCGGCAAGGCGGATGCCCTGCACGTTGAGCCAGCTGGCGACCTGCGCGACATTCCGGTCCTGGGTCCGCCCGGACAATATCTCGTCGCCGATCACCACCAAGGCGGCGGTCCACACTCTGCTCAACCTCTTGCCTCCAGTCGACTTTTGCGGCTCCCTACCCTATCTTGGCGCCATGACCGAATATATCATCGTCGGGCCCGAAGACCGGGTCGAACCGCGCTCGAACAGGATCAAGCTGCACGGGCCGGATGGCTTCGCCGGCATGCGCGCCGCCGGCCGGCTCGCCGCCGACATCCTCGACGCGCTCGTGCCCCAACTCGTCCCCGGCGTCACCACGCAGGAGATTGACGACATCGTCTACCGCATGTCGACCGACGCCGGCGGCGTCCCCGCGACATTGGGCTATCGCGGTTACACCAAGAGCTGCTGCACCTCGATCAACCATGTCGTGTGTCACGGCATTCCGTCGGACAAGGCATTGAAGGACGGCGACATCGTCAACATCGACGTCACCCCGATCCTCGATGGCTGGCACGGCGACACCAGCCGCATGTACCCCGTCGGCGATGTCGCGCTCAAAGCGCGCAAATTGGTCGAAGTGACGTACGAATGCCTGATGCTCGGGCTCGAGCAGGCCAGGCCGGGCAACCGCCTGGGCGACATCAGCCACGCCATCCAGACCCACGTCGAAAAGCATCGCTACGGCATCGTCCGCGATTTCTGCGGGCACGGCCTTGGCCGCCTGTTCCACGACAGCCCCGAGGTCGTCCACGCGGGCCGCCCCGGCACCGGACCCGAGCTCAAGCCCGGCATGTTCTTCACCGTCGAACCGATGATTAACATCGGCCGCGCCGACTGCAAGATGCTCGACGACGGCTGGACCGCCGTCACGCGCGACCGCTCGCTCTCGGCGCAGTTCGAACATTCAATTGGGATTACGGACGACGGCCACGAGGTGTTTACCGCCAGCCCCAAAGGCCTGAACGCGCCGCCTTACGCTTAAGCGCCCCATCCCTGCACCAGCGCTTCCGCCGGGGCTACATCTTCGGGGAAATCGACTTCACCCCATTCTTCGCCTTTGATATCGAGCGTCCGCACCTCGCCGTCCTGCGCGAGGTGGTGGATCACGCGCAAATACCAGATCGTCGTCCCCTCCGGCGTCCGCATTGCGCGGTCGATCGCTTCGGCAAAGCGTTCCGCACCGCCGCCGCGAAACGCCAGCAATCCGATCGATTCGGCGTTGACCCCATCTGCTATCCGTTTGCCGATCGCGCGCAGCCGACCGTCATCGTCGGCGATCACCTTCATGTCGTCGTCGTCATAGGCCGGCTTGCGGTCGATCGTGACGCAGATCCCCGGCGTGTCGTCGCCCACCACCCGCGCCATCAGCGCGTTCGACACCAACGTATCGCCATTCCACACCAGGCAATCGCCCGCCAGTTCTCCACGCACCAGGTACAGCGAGCCAAGATTGTCGGCGACCTTGAAGAACGGGTTGAACACGGTCCGCACTTTCGGCCCGCCGCTGCGCCGCGCCAGGCAGGCCTCGATCTGGTCATCGCGAAAGCCGGTCACCACCACCACCTCGTCCACCCCATTGGCGGCGAGCGTGTCGAGTTGCCAGTCGAGCAGGCTCTTGCCGCCAAACTCGATCAGGCATTTGGGCCGGTCGTCGGTCAGGTGGCCGAGGCGCGAGCCCTGGCCGGCGGAGAGGATGATCGCTTTCATGGGCGAACCGCTTCGCGATCAATTGCGGCAGCGATGCGGCACGGCTAGGCTTGGCCGATGAAAAAAGTCGAAGCCATCATCAAACCGTTCAAGCTCGACGATGTGAAGGACGCGCTCCACGACGCCGGAGTCAGCGGGATCACGGTCAGCGAGGTCAAGGGCTTCGGCCGTCAGAAGGGCCATACCGAGCTCTATCGCGGTGCCGAATATGTCATCGACTTCCTGCCCAAGGTGAAGG
>JBKJNP010000108.1:0-9612 GCA_046593565.1 Sphingomicrobium sp.
ACCATGCTCCCCCTCGCGCCATACCCCCCAAGGAACCGTTTCGCACCCCAATCGGTTTTCCCCGCATGGACAAGCAATCAACCTACGCCGAGCCCAGCGACGTCGCCGCCGAGGAAGGGCGCGTGCTGGTGGATGGACCCGACGGGGTCGATGTCGCGCTGACCGTCGAGGCGGCCGCGGAAACATCGGACCGGCTGCTCGCGGGCGCCGCCAAGGCCGCCGGCCAGCGCCGCCTAGCCAACCTCGATCACCGCCCCAAATAGGCCGCTCGCGGCCGCGCAGCTTTCAGCGCTTGCTGACTGAGCGGGGACCAGGCGAAATCCGCCCTCCCGACACAGAAAAACGGCCCGGGTTGCCCCGAGCCGCTTTCCTTCATTTCAAACCCTGACCAGGCCGTGGCCTAACCGCGTTCCGGCTCCGGCGGAGGCGGCGGCGGCGGCGGTGGCGGCGGGCACATGTCGCTCGCCAGGATCACCGATCCGTCCGGGCAGGTCTGCGTCGGCGGGGGCGGCGGAGGTGGCGGTGGCGGCGGGGGTGGCGGAGGCGGCGGCGGCGGCGGCGCGGCGCCGAAGTTGTAGATCAGGCTGAACAGCGCCGAGTGCGACCGGAGATGGCCGACCCGGAACGTTGCAGTCCCGCCCTCGCCGAAGTCCTCGCTCTCGCGATAATTGCCGAGGTCGGCGTAGCGATACTTCACCCCGACGTCGAAGTTGCGGTTGATCGGGTAGCGGGCACCGGCCAGCAATTGCCAGGCGAAGCCGCCCTCGCTGTACGAGCCGGCGAAGAAGTCGCTCTTCACCTTGACCTTGGCGTAACCGATGCCGCCGCCGATGAAGAGGTTGATGTTGTCCGGCCCGCCGAAGTCGAGCAGGACATTGCCCATCGCCGACCACACCGACGTACGGCCGCCGTCATTATCCTCGTCCTCGAAAACCACGACGCCGTCGTCGAACACGGTCAGCTGGCCGTCGCCATGCTTGACCCGCTTGTAGCCAAGTTCGCCCTCGACCCGGATCATGCCGAAATCATAACCGGCGATCACGTCGACATCATAGCCGACGTCGCGTTCGACATCATAATCGAAGGCATAGCCATTTTCGAAATCGGTCTCGGTGCTAAGCCGGTTGGGGAACCACATGCCCCCTTCGACACCGATGTAGGCACCGGCGTCCTTCTCGGCGTAGATGCTCGGCTCGGCCGCGGCCGGCGCGGCGGCGCCGAGCCCAAGGGCGACGCCCAGCGCGGTCCCGATCAGATACTGTCGCATAAATACCCCCTGTTGCTTGCGGCCCTCGGCCTGTGTTCCGTTTAACGCGATTGTCGCGGCGGCGAAAGAACATATTGCGCAATGTCAATAATTGGGACGATTGTTCGACATTGCAGCCACAGTCGTCGGCCTGTTCACTCGCTCGCCCCGACGAGCCCCGCCCCCGACGCCGCCTCATGGTCGGCGCGCGCGGTCGGCAGCATCCATTCGCACAACCGCTTGATCTTTGGCACGCTGCGGCGATGCTCGGGGCAAACCAGCCAATAGGCCCAGTCACGGCTCGAGACATGGGCGAACGGCCGAACCAGTCGCCCCTCGGTCAAATCCCACCGCCAGAAAAACGGCGTCAGCATGCCGATCCCGCGGCCGGCCATCGTCGCGGTGCCCTCCGCAGTCTGCGAATCGAGCAATACCCCGGGCCGTGCCGGCGCGGTCGGCATCATCACCCCCATCTCGTGCATCCACTGCACCAGCCACGGATCGGCCGGATTAAGGTGCGGCAGATCAGTCAGATCGGCCGGCTCCATCGCCCGTCCCGGATGCGCTTCCTGCCATTCGGCCAGGAAGCGCGGGCTGCACATCGGGGTGCAATCGATATCGATCACCTTTTGCGCATGCAGCCCCGGCCATTTGCCTCGGCCGGCGCGGATCGCGACATCAAATTCGTCGCGGGCAAAATCGACCAGGTCCCCGCTGGTCGACAGCCGCACGGCCAGGTCGGGATGTTCCATCTGGAAACCGCCGATACGCCACGCCAGCCAGGTGTTGGCAAAGGTGATTGTGGTTGAAATGGCGAGCTGGCTGTCATCTTCGGTGCGCAGCGCGGCGAATGCCCCGTCGATCCGGTCGAAGGCGTCGCTCAACGGCAGCAGCAACCGCCGTCCCGCCTCGGTCAATTTGACCCGCCCCTTGGACCGCTCGAACAATTTGACCCCGACCCGCTCTTCCAGCCCGCGGATCTGGTAGCTGACCGCCGCCTGGGTCATCCCGAGCTCTTCTGCGGCGGTGGTGAAATGCTCGTGCCGCGCCGCGGCTTCGAACACTCGGATGGCGGATAGGGGGGGCAGGCGGCGCATGAAATGGTCATAAGCCAGGCTTATAGATCTTGTCGATCCTTCAATTGGCTTTCGGGCGGCACCGATCCTAATTTCCTCCTAGTCCGCTGAAGGGTCGCAAGGTCTTTCCGCAATTCCAAAGGGAGGAAAGCATGACTTATCGGATCGACCGCAACCAGTTCATCGAAAACGGCCCGGCCATCGCCGCCGCCGCGGCCGTGGCACGGGTTCGCACCGCCGCGCTTTATGCCGCGATCGAGCGGCGCAAACAGACGGACCTGAAAAAAGCCGCCTGAAACGCCATGCAAGGAGTTACGACCATGATGGAACACCATTTCGACCGCCAGTATCAGATCGGCCGAGTGCATCTCAATGACGGCATCGATCGGCTGCTTACGCGCCTTGCCGGCGAATTCCGCGCTGTCTTCGACGCGCTCCACCGTATTCAATTCTCCGCGCCGTGGATCGATCCCCGCTCCCACTAAGGCCCGGACCACTGGGGCTCCGGCTTGCCCGTCGGGGCCCCCTTTTCAATTGCCGTTCGCAGAACGCGCGCCGCCGTTGGGCGAGCCCCACTAGTCTTTGCGGATCAATCGGTTAGATAACGCCCCCATCAATATTGTGGGGGTTATTCAACAACATGACGACGTCGCGCCGCTCGATCTTCCTGCTTGCCGCCGCTTGTGCCGCTTTGCTTCCCGCCTCCGCCGGAACCGCCCAGACGGCCCAAGCCAATGGCTGGGGCGTGCTGCTAACCGACGTCGCCCCCGACCCCGCGATCCGCTACGGGAGTCTCCCCAACGGCATGCGCTTTGCGATCATGCGTAATTCGCTGCCCAAGGGTGGCGGCGCGCTTCGCCTGCGGTTTGAGTTCGGATCGATCGGCGAGGCCGAGAATGAGCGCGGGCTGGCCCATTTCATCGAACATATGGCATTCAACGGATCGACCAAGGTGCCCGAAGGCGAAATGGTCAAGATCCTCGAGCGCCAGGGCCTCAAGTTCGGCCCCGACACGAATGCCTCGACCGGGTTCGACACCACCACCTACATGCTCGACCTTCCACGCACCGACGCGGTCCAGCTCGACACAGCGATGATGCTGATGCGCGAAGTCGCTGGCGAAGTGACCTTCGATCCCAAAGCGGTCGACCGCGAGCGTGGCGTGATCCTCGGTGAGCGTCGCGCGCGCGACACCTTCCAGCTGCACCAGATCGTGGACCAGATCGGCTTCCAACTGCCCGCCACGCCTTATCCCAATCGCTTGCCGATCGGCACCGAAACCGTGCTCAAGACCGCCAGCGCGGAAACGATGCGCAATCTATATCGCCGTTATTACCGCCCCGAATATGCCACCCTCGTCTTCGTCGGGGACGCCGATCCGGCGCTGATCGAGCAGAAGATTCTAGCCAGCTTCTCCGGTTGGAAAGGCGTTGGTCCCGCCGGCGCTGCGCTCCCGCGCGGAACCGTGGACTTCAAGCGCGCAACGCAGTTTGACACGTTCGTCGATCCGGCGGTGGCAACCACCGTCACCACCGTCGCTTACCGTCCCTGGGCAAAACCGGCCGACACACTCGCAATGCGCCGCGACGAATTGGTGCAAGCGCTCGGCATCGCCATGTTCAACCGCCGCATCGAACGCCTGACCAACGCGCCCGGATCAACTTTGCTCGGCGGCGGTATGGCGGAAAGCGAAACCGAAGATGCAGCGCTCGATGTGTCGCTGACGATCGCCGCCAAGGACGGTGCGTGGAAAGATGCGTTGACGGCGAGCGAACAGGAACTCCGCCGCGCGGTCCAGCATGGCTTTTCCTCGGCCGAACTCGACTTGCAGCGGGCGGACACGATCGGCCGCCTCAAGGCTTCCGCGCAACAGGCCGGCGCCCGCACCAGCCAGGTGCTGGCCAACAACATCCTGCAAGTCGTCGGCGAACCCGAATTCGTCACCACTCCGGCGTTCCGGCTAACCTATTACGAAGGCGTGGCGCCGACCGTCACGCTGGCCGAGGTCAATGCCGCCTTCCGCGCGATGTGGTCAGGCAGCGCGCCGCTCATCCATGTCGCGGCCAAGGAAAAGATCGATACCAAGCTGTTGGCGTCGGCCTTCGCCGACAGCAACAAACTCGCGGTCGCTGCCCCCAAGGCGCAGGCCGCAGTCACCTTCGCCTATGACAATTTCGGCCCCGCCGGGCGGATCGTCGAGGACAAGACAATCGCGGACCTCGGCATCCGCACGATCCGTTTCGCCAACAATGTCCGGCTCAATATCAAACGCACCGATTTCGAGGCCGGCAAGGTCAGTTACACGATGCGCATGGCCGGAGGCGGGCTTGCCCTGCCACGCGACCAGCCGGGACTTGCGATGATGATGTCGGTGCTTTCGCCGATCGCCGCCACGGGCAAGCATTCGCTCGATGATATTCGCACCATCAGCGCTGGCCATCTGCTGACCCCCGGCATCGGCGTGGCGAGTGACGCGCTGGTCGCGACCGGCACGACCACGGTCGGCGACCTGCCTTTGCAAATGAAGCTGAGCGCCGCTTACCTGACCGATCCCGGTTATCGCGCGGAAGCGGGCAGCCAGTGGCTCAACCTCGTCCCAATACTCGACAAACAATTCCAGTCCGACCCGTCGTCGGTCGCCGGGACGAAACTCCCGTCGGTTCTTGCGTCGGATGATCACCGCTTCGGCATCGCATCGACCGTCGACCTGCTGAAGCGCAATCTCGGCGAAGCGCGGACTGCGCTCACCCCGCTGATCGCCTCGGCACCGATCGAGATAGGCATCGTCGGCGACATCGACGAAGCGACGGCGATTGCGGCGGTGGCGGGCAGCTTCGGCGCACTCCCGGCCCGCGCGGCCACCGGCCCGAGCTATGCCGAGGCGCGCAAGGCCACGTTCCGCACTGATCGAAGCCCGATCCTGCTGACCCATGCTGGCGGCGTGGACCAGGCGATGGTCGGTGCGGCATGGCCGACCACCGACGACCGCGACTATCGCAAGGTGATCGGGATGGAGATGCTTAAAGAGGTCGCCGACCTGCTTTTGACCGATAAAATTCGCGAGGAGCTGGGCGCATCCTACGGCGTGTCGGTCGGGTCGAGCATGTCGGACACCTATCCCGGCTTCGGCTATCTGATGGTCAGCTCGATCGTCGCGCCCGACAAGGCGGACGAGGTCGATACGGCGATCAAGGCGGTCGCGGCAACGCTTCGCGCCACCCCGGTCAGCGCCGACCTGATCGACCGCGCGCGCCAGCCGATGCTGGAGCAGGCGGCCAAGAGCCTTCGCCAGAATGCTTATTGGATGGCCTATGTCGACGAGGCGCAAAGCGAGCCTGCCCGGCTCGATCGCACCCGCACGCGCGACAAGTTGATCCGCTCGATCACTGCCGCCGACCTGCAGAAACTGGCGATCGAATATCTGCGCGACGACCGGCTGCAGCGGGTGCGGATTGTCAGCGACAAGCTTGCCGGCAAGGGCGTCGCCGCGCGCTAGTCGCGGATCAGGTTCAGGGGTTCGACGGGCCGAATCGATACGGCACGTCGAACCCCGCCAGCTTCCAGCCAAAGCCATAACGGCGGAAGATTGCGGCACCGTCCTTGCCTTTGGTCTTGACCTTGAACTCGCTCAGGCCGTGGCGCTCGATCACGATATCTTCCCTGGGGATCCCGACCGGCATCACGGCGACCCCTTCGGTTGGTTTCACGCCAGGTCCTCGCCCGGTGGTGCTTGCCGCACTCTTGGCATCGAACATCGCCTGCACCGCCTCCGGCGTCACCACCAACTCGACCCCGACCGGAACCAGCGCCACCGCCAGATCGGCGCCGAGCTTGGCGAACGGGTCGCGATCCGCGCCGCGTTTGTTCGCTTCCAGCAAGATCTCGCGGCGCAATTCGCCTTTGAGGTCGATCTTGAGCGCTTGATAATCGACCCAGTTGCTCAACTTTGCCGAATTCCCCTCCGCGGCCGCCTTGCGCATCTCGTTGAGCGTGTAGAGCGGCGAGAATTCGTACCAGCTAACGACGGCGGCGATCAGTGCGCCGACTACCAGCAAAATTGGCCTCATCGCACTTCGACTCCTTCGCCCTTGTGTATTGCCTGACTAATACGCTATGGCAAACTATCAAAATTAACGGGGGTTTAAACGATGATTCGCCAATCCACTCTGACTGCCAAGTCTGTCCTGATCGCCGCTTCCGCCCTTTTGCCGTTAGCCGCGGCCTCGGCCCAGCCGCTTTCCAATGTTCCGCTGATCCCCCGCGACGTACTGTTCGGCAATCCCGTCAAGGCCGCCGGTCGCATTTCACCCGACGGCAAGTGGCTGTCGTGGATAGCCCCGCGCGACGGAGTGATGAACATCTGGGTCGCCCCCGCGTCCAACCCGGCGGCGGCCAAGGCCCTGACCAACGAACGCACGCGCCCGATCCGAAGCTATTTCTGGGCGCCGGACAGCAAACAGGTCCTGTTCGTCAACGACAAGGGCGGCGACGAGAATTTCCTGCTCTACGGCGTGAACGTCGTGACCGGAGCAGAGCGCGGCCTGACCCCGTTTGAAAAGACCCGGGTCGATGTCGTCGGTGTCTCGCCAATCGTTCCGGAGCGCATTCTGGTCGGGCTGAACAATCGCGACGCCAAGTGGCATGATGTCCACAGCCTGGACCTCGCCAGCGGCAAGCTGACCCCTGTGCTGATGAATATGGGCGGCTACGCCGGTTTCCTTGCCGACCAGAACCTTGTCATCCGCGGCGCGCTGAAATCGCGGTCGGATGGCGGCAACGACTATTTCCCGGTGACCGCCAACAAGGTCGCCGCCGAACCTACCGAGAAGATCACCCTCGAAGACAGCCAGACCACCCAGCCCGCTGGCTACACCAGCGACGGCAAGACGCTTTACTGGGTCGACAGCCGTGGCCGCGACACAGCCGCCCTGATCGCGCAGGACGTCGCCACCGGGGCCAAGACGGTGATCGCGCAAAATGCCAAGGCCGACATCGGCGATGCCTTGTCGCACCCGCGCACCGGCCGGATCGAAGCCTATTCGGTCAATTATCTGAAAGACGAGTGGACCCCGGTCGGCACTTCGGTCGCTGCCGACCTGGCGTTCCTCAAGAAGCAGCTTCCGGGTGAATATTCTGTCACGTCACGCACCCTGGCCGACGACAAATGGACCGTCGCGGTTGCCTCGTCGAGCGCCCCGCCAACGACCTGGCTGTACGATCGCAAGGCGAGGAAGCTGACCAAATTGTTCACCTCGCGCCCCGCGCTCGAGGGCCAGACACTGGCTACCATGCATCCGGTCGAGATCATGTCGCGCGACGGCATGACCCTGGTGTCCTATCTCACCCTTCCGCCGGGCAGCGATCCCGATGGCAATGGTCGCCCCTCGGCGGCGGTGCCGATGGTACTGCTGGTTCATGGCGGACCGTGGGGCCGCGACGCCTACGGCTATAATGGCACCCATCAATGGCTTGCCAACCGCGGCTATGCGGTGCTGTCGACCAACTTCCGTGCCTCCACCGGATTCGGCAAGAAGTTCATCTCGGCCGGCGATCTCCAATGGGGCCGAAAGATGCATGACGATCTGCTCGATGCGGTCGACTGGGCCGTCAAAAGCGGGGTGACCAGCGCCGATAAGGTCGCGATCATGGGCGGCAGCTACGGCGGCTATGCGACGCTGGCGGGCATGGCCTTCACCCCGGACAAATTCGCCTGTGGGATCGATATCGTCGGCCCGTCCAACCTCGAAACCCTGCTCAAGACCATCCCGGCCTATTGGGAAGCCGGCAAGGTCCAATTTTACAAGCGCATGGGCGATCCGACCACCGCCGATGGCCTGGCGCTGCTCAAGGAGCGCTCGCCGCTCTACAAGGCGGGCGACATCAAGCATCCGCTGCTGATCGGCCAAGGCGCCAACGACCCGCGCGTCAACAAGGCCGAAAGCGAGCAGATCGTCGACGCGATGAAGGCCAAGGGCATCCCCGTCACCTATGTCGTCTTCCCCGACGAGGGCCACGGCTTCGCCCGCCCGGTCAACAATATCGCGTTCAATGCAGTGACCGAGAATTTCCTCAGCAAGTGCCTCGGCGGCCGCGCCGAAGCGATTGGGGCGACGGTCCGCGCCTCGACCGCGCAAGTGCCACACGGGGCCGAATTCGCGCCGGGTCTGGCCGACGCGGTTCGCCGCTAACAACCACGGATGAGCGAATTGCGTGGGGGTGGCGGCTGGCCTATAGCCGCCGCCCCTGCCCCCCACGAAAGCAATCGCCCCTTATGTCGCGTCGCCGCCAGATTTACGAAGGCAAGGCCAAGATCCTCTATGAGGGTCCCGAGCCGGGAACGATCATCCAATATTTCAAGGACGATGCGACGGCCTTCAACGCGCAAAAGCGCGGCACGATCAACGGCAAGGGCGTGCTCAACAACCGAATCTCGGAGCATATTTTCGTCGCGCTGGCGACGATCGGTGTGCCAACTCACTTCATCCGCCGAATCAACATGCGCGAACAACTCGTCCGCCAGGTCGAGATCGTTCCGATCGAGGTCGTCGTCCGCAATGTCGCCGCTGGCTCACTGTCGAAGCGGCTGGGGATCGAGGAAGGCACCCAGCTGCCGCGCACCATCATCGAATATTATTACAAGGACGATGCCCTGAACGATCCGATGATCGCCGACGAGCATATCGCCTGCTTCGGCTGGGCTAGCCAGGAAGAGATGAACGACATCGCCGACATGGCGATCCGGGTGAACGACTTCATGTGCGGGATGTTCGCGGCGATCGGCATCCGCCTGGTCGATTTCAAGCTGGAGTTCGGCCGGGTGTGGGACGGCGATTATGCGCGCATCATCCTGGCCGACGAGATCAGCCCCGACGGCTGCCGCCTGTGGGACATGAAGACCAGCGAGAAGCTCGACAAGGACCGCTTCCGCCAGGATCTCGGCGGCGAGGCCGAAGCCTATCAGGAAGTCGCTCGCCGCCTCGGCCTGCTGCCCGAAGAAGCCGACGAAAATCCCGTGCTCGACCTCGACAGCCACCGGAAAAAGCGCGGCAAATAATTTTCGTTCACTTCGCTCCCGAAACATGTTTTACTCTTCTCGCTCGGTGGATTCGCGGGGAGGCGAAGAATGCGGGCGTTTGCCAAAATTTCAGTCCTGACGCTGGTGCTGCTGTCGGTCGCGGCCGGCGCGGCGGAGACGATCACCTACACTTATGACGCGCGCGGGCGGGTGATCGCGGTGGTGCGCACCGGTACGGTCAACAACGGCGTCAACCGGACCTATACCGTCGACAA
>JBKJNP010000145.1:0-13644 GCA_046593565.1 Sphingomicrobium sp.
ATCAGCAGGCGGCGCGAATTGGCGAGCGCCTTCATCACGCCGGCAACCTCATCGGCCTTGGCCTCGAGCGTGGATGGTCGGGTTCACGTCGGTCACTCCTGATAATCGCTCCTTGACAATATATGAGCAATCTCTAAATTAGCAACTCCTAATGCAAGAAAGTCGTTTGATGACCGACGTTTTGGACCTGTCCGCGCTAGAGGCCAAGGCCGATGAGGTTGCCGGCGTGATGAAGGCGCTCGCCAATTCGCGCCGCCTGCTGATCCTTTGCCACCTCGCCGAGGCCGGATCGGCCAGCGTCAATGCCCTCGCCGCTGCGGTCGGCCTGTCGCAATCGGCGCTGTCGCAGCATCTCGGCGTGATGCGCGACGAGGGCCTGGTCGGCTTCGACCGCGACGGCCAGACGTTGAACTACCGCATCGCCGACCCGCGAATATCGACCCTGCTCGACACGCTCTATGCCCTGTACTGCGCCCCTTCGGGAGAAACAGAATGACCGTCCAGACCATCACCCCACAAGCCGCTGCCGACCTGCTCAAGGACGGCGCGGAGCTGATCGACATTCGTGGGTCCGACGAGCATGCCCGCGAGAGAATCGCCGCGGCGAGCAATATGCCGCTCGACCGGCTCGCCCCGATCGACGGCGACACGCCGCTCATTTTTCACTGCCGCTCCGGCCAGCGCACCGCGATCAACGCGACCCAATTATCCGGGATCAATTCTGGGCCGACCTACCTTCTCGAAGGCGGGATCGACGGCTGGAAGGCGGCCGGCCTTCCGACCCTGACCGACGCCAGGCAACCGCTCGAGCTGATGCGCCAGGTGCAGATCGGCGGCGGCGCGCTGGTATTGCTCTCGGTGGTGCTTGGCTGGCTGGTCTCGCCCGCCTTCCTGCTGCTCGGCGCGGGCGTCGGCATCGGCATGCTCCACGCCGGCATCACCGGATCCTGCGCCATGACCGCCTTGCTCGCCCCGATGCCGTGGAACCGACCCAATGCTTCTGACCAAAAGGCCGTCGCCGCTTGATCGACCTCGTCACCGCCGCGCTCGCCATCCTTAGCGGAGCCGCCATCGGCCTGATCCTCGGGCTGGTCGGCGGCGGCGGGTCGATCCTTGCCGTGCCGCTTTTGGTCCATGTCGTCGGCATCCGCTCGCCGCATGTCGCCATCGGCACCGCGGCGATCGCGGTCGGGCTCAATGCTTTTATGGGGCTGGTCGGCCATGCCAGGGCCGGCAACGTGAAATGGCGCTGCGGACTGGTGTTCGCCGCCGCCGGGGTCGCCGGGGCATTGACCGGGGCCGCGCTCGGCAAGGCTTATGACGGGCAGAAACTGCTGTTCCTGTTCGGCGCGCTGATGGTCGTCGTCGGCGCGCTGATGCTGCGCAAGCGCTCCACCGAAGCCCGACCAGACGTCGCGCTCGACCGTGACAGCGCCGGGCGGCTGATTCCCCGCCTCGCCCCGGCCGGGCTCGGGGTCGGACTGCTGTCGGGTTTTTTCGGGATCGGCGGCGGCTTCCTGATCGTCCCCGGGCTGATCTGGGCGACCCGCATGCCGATGACCGCCGCGGTCGGCACGTCGTTGCTTGGCGTTACCGCTTTCGGCCTGTCGACCGCCGCTTCCTATGCTTTGTCGGGGCTGGTCGACTGGCCGATCGTCGGGCTGCTGATCGTCGGCGGCGTCGCCGGATCGCTCGCCGGGATCGGGCTCGGCAAAAGACTGGCCGGCACCAAACGGCTGCTCGAGACCGCGTTCGGGGTGATGGTCATCGGCGTCGGAATCTATGTCGCGGCGAAGGCCGGCTAGCAGGAACTTGCCGCAGACCCGTTCGCTGGACGGGCAATCCCTGAATATGGAGACATGAAATGACGACCCAAACTGCCACCCTCCACCGCATGGTCCTTCCGGAGCATACCTGCCCGTTCGGCGTCCGCGCCAAGGCGATGCTCGAACAGGCCGGCTACGAAGTCGACGACTGTCATCTGACCAGCCGCGAGGAAGTCGATGCGTTCGAGGAGCAGGAAGGTGTCAAGACCACCCCGGTGACGTTCATCGACGGCGAACGCTACAAGACATCGGAGGCGTTGGAGGAATTTCTGGCGAGCCAGTCGGCCGCATAGCAAGAAGCGCGCGGCCAGTTGCCCGGCCGCGCGCTCCTGGTGCTTTACAATCCGCTACCGTTTAGCGGCGGAAGTTGTTGTTGCGCTCGACGTTGAGACGCGTGACCTGGCCGCGGAAGTCGACCCGGCAGTTGAAGCGCAGCTCGGCATATTGGCCGGCGTTGGCATAGCCCTGGTTGTTCCACCCGCCGAAACGCGGATCGACGCCCTGCGGATAGCCCTGCTGCGGATAGCGCGGATCGTTGTAGCCCTGTTGCGGGTAACGCGGATCGTTGTAGCCCTGGCTGGGATACTGGTTGCCGTAGCCCTGGTTGCCATAGCCCTGGCCCTGATTGCGCCAGTTACGGCCAGTGTCGATCAGCCCCATGACACGAAGGCCATTGTTGGTGCGGGTGACCTGGGTAATCGCAACGACGCGAGCGTTGCTGCGGTTATCATTATAGCCCTGGCCGTACTGCGACTGACCGTAAGGACCATAATTTCTGT
The DNA here is from genome assembly GCA_046593565.1 of Sphingomicrobium sp. Classification (GTDB taxonomy): domain Bacteria; phylum Pseudomonadota; class Alphaproteobacteria; order Sphingomonadales; family Sphingomonadaceae; genus Sphingomicrobium. The sequence continues at coordinate 2,606 of JBKJNP010000145.1, forward strand.
CGCCGCTGACCCGGGCTTCGGCGGCACGAGCGCATTGATCGACCGCCATGCGGTCATTGCCCTGGCCGTAGCTGCCGTAGCGTCCGCCACCGAGCACGTTGTTGATGATCTGGCCGACAACGCCGCCGCCCTGGTTGCCGTATTGCTGGTTGGGATAGCCATAGCCCTGCGCGGCGGCCGGGGCTGCTGCACCGGCAATCATCGCCAGGCCGGCCGAGCCGACCATCAATTTGTGAAACATATTCATCGCAAAATTCCTAGAATAAACGCCAAAACAAAATGGCGCGTCGGTAGTGAAACCTTTTTGGGAGACTTTGGGTGCATCGCCTCTGAATATGCTCAATGCCCTTTGTTCATACTGGCGGTTGATTTTTACTTGCCCGTAATCATGTGGTCGTCTTGCTTCGCCACCGATGCGGCGGGCCGTGGTCGCCATCCGCCCGACCGGGAAAAGGCGCGGCAACCCCGTCCGTCGCCATGCGTTTCACCCATCGTCCAGTCAGCCGCGCCCCGCGGAAGCGACACCAGTGCAAAAGGAAATTCCCATGCCCCAAGCCAAAGCCAAGGACGGTACCAAGCTTTCTTACAAGGATTGGGGCCAGGGTAAGACCGTCGTCCTGCTGCATGGCTGGCCGCTGACCGGCGACACGTTCGACGACATGGCGATTGCACTGGCGGAAAAAGGCTATCGTGCGATCGTCCCCGATCGCCGCGGCTTCGGCCGGTCGGACCAGCCGTGGGACGGCAATGATTATGACACCTACACCGATGATGTCGTCGCGATCCTCGACGACGCCGGAGTGAAGGAAAATGTCGCTCTGGTCGGCTTTTCGATGGGTGGCGGCGAAGTGGCACGCTTCCAGACCAAATATCCCGACAAGACCGCGGCCGCGGTGCTGATCAGCGCGGTGGTGCCATATATGCTCAAGACCGACGACAATCCCGACGGCGTGCCGCAGTCGACCTTCGACGAAATGACCGCCGGCATGAAGGCGGACCGCGAGCATTTCTTCACCGGCTTCTTCAAGGATTTCTACGGCGTCGGGATGATCGACAAGCCGGTCAGCGAGGAGGTGCTGATGAACAGCTGGCGCCAGACGATGATGGCCGGAACGCGCAACACGCTGGCCGCAGCGAAGGCCTTCGCCACCACCGACTTCCGCCCCGACCTGGCCAATTTCCAGGCCCCCACCCTGGTCATCCACGGCACCGCCGACAAGACGGTCCCGATCGACGCTACTGGGCGGGTTGCGGCGCGTGAGATCGCAGGCGCCACGCTGATCGAATATGAAGGCAGCGCCCACGGCCTGTTCGCCACCGACAAGCAAAGGTTGATCGACGATGTGGTCGGTTTCCTCGACTCCAATGTCGGCGGCGGGTCGGAAACGCGAAGCGCGATTCCACTGACCCAGACCGCCTAGCTAGCGGTCGTCTCGACGCACTGGAGGTCACCCTTGCCGGGAACGGTGAGGGTGGCCTCCTTGCCTTTCGACCAGAAGGTGAATGGTTCGCCGTTCCAGCGACCCTCATATTTTGCGCCCGAAGCGGCCTCGACCTGCTCGATGGCGATCGCCTGTCCGTTCCATTCCAGTGCCACTCCACCGGGCTGGCTGTTGACGAAGGTGGCGAGAACCGGTGCCTCGATCCCCTTGCAACGATAAGCGACTGGCCCGACCGAAAGGCCTTCGCCCGCCCGCGCCGCCTCCGACCCTTGCCGCAGTCGGTGGATCTTGAGCATTGCCGACGCCATCACGCACTGACGGAGTTCGTCGGCCTTGTCGCAAGCGTCGCGCTGCTGGACCCATTCGGCCTGTGCGGCGGGCTCGATCGCTTGGCCCGTCAGCCGCGCCACCTCGCGGTCCATCGCCGCCAGACCGGCGTCCCCGCACACCAGTTCCTGCGCCTGCCCGCGTGCCCGATCGCAATCGAAGCTGGCGGTGATCGCTCGCGGGGCCTCGTCGGGAGGAGTGGTGACGGGCGTGTTGGCCGCCACCTGATTATCGGGCGCAGCCTGGTCGCAAGCGGTCACGATCATGGCGGCAACAAGCGTGATGATCCGGCGCATTGCGTCCCCTCTCGTTCGATTGCGGGCGTGATACATCAATTTGCGGCGCCCGGCCTCGATTTTGTGCCTATCGCCGCGCTGCGTCCCCCGATCGCGCTTCCTCGGGTGTCTCCGCGATCGGCACCGCACCCTTGCTGTCCAACTCCATCCAGTCGCGGAATTCGAGTTTGTAGAGCATGTCCATGACTTCGAATTCCAGCCCGCCGGGCTGCGAGGTGCTGCTATTCCACAGCGCCACGACCCCGCTCTTCAGCTTGGGATCGAACAGGATCAGCGCGCGATAGCCATTGATCCCGCCGCGATGCCCGATGATCCGATGGCCGGCATAATCATAGCTGCGCCACCCGTAGCCATAATAAGGCTTGTCGATCCGCTCGAGGAACTTCCGCAAGCGGCCGCGCTCGCCCGGAGTGGCGACCAGCGGCGCGTGCACGGTTTCCAGCACCTTGGGGCTCACGACCGCCGGCATCCCGCCCATCTGGGCGATCATCCACAGCGCCATGTCCTTGATATTGCTGTTGACGCCGCCGGCCGCGGGCACTCGGTAATAAGCATCGCTCATCGGCAGCTCGCGGCGCCCGGTGGCATGCGGCCGCGCCCAGCTTTTCGACGCTTCCAGTCCAGCGCGGTTAACGCTGGCCGACGTCATGCCGAGCGGCTTGAACAGCAGATCGGGAATGGCGTCCTGATAGGGCTCGTTCATTGCCGAGGCGACCGCCTCGCTCGACGCGTCGAATGCGATATTCTGGTAGCTCCAGCAGGTCCCCGGGGCGCACAACGAGGCCAGCGACCCCAAAGTCTGGCGGATGAAGCGCGGATCCTCGCCGGCCTCCAACTTGTCGTCATAGGCATTGCGGTAAATGCCCAGCCTGTGGCTCAGCACATCGCCCAATGTGGCGCTATATTCGGTCCCGCCGGGCAATTTCAGGGTCTTGGAATAATGCGCGATCGGCGCGTTAAGATCGAGCTTGCCCTGCTCGGCCAGTTTGGCCGCCGCGGTCCCCGCCACGCCTTTCGATACCGAGGCCCAGCGGAACACCGTCATCGGCGTGACCTTGTCGCCCGACCCGGCGACAGTCTCGCCATAACCATTGAGGAAGGTGATCCGGCCATTCTCGACGATCCCGACGGCCAGCCCGACCATCGCCGGCTGCGCCGCCAGTCGCTGCAATCGCTGGTCGAGGCGGACGTAGTCGACGTCGCGCCGATCGGCCGGAGAGACCTTCGCGAGCGACAAATAGGAGGCGGCCTGACGCGATACCTCATTTTTTTCACCGCCCAGCCGAAGCACGTTGCCGGCGATCGCGAGACCCGCCACGACCAGCGCGAACCCGCCCAGCCCGATTTGCAATTGCCGTTCCAAATGAAGACCTTCCTCCCGCTTTCGCTGCTGTGGCGGGCCGCGACGATGCGCTCAATCGGCGTATCGCCGCGCTGCGCCGAAGCGAGTGCACGGAACGACGAACGACGCGCGAACTGGAATATGCCGCGCCACTCGCCTAAGAGCCCGCCCATATGAAATTCCTGAAGACACTGCTGTGGGTGCTGATCGCAGTGTTGGTGGCGATCATCGCCAGCAACAATTGGCGCGACGTCACCGTCGACCTGTGGAGCAATTTGCAGGCCGACATCAAACTGCCGGTGTTGCTGCTGGCGGTGTTCCTGGCTGGTTTTCTGCCGACCTGGTTGGCGATGCGCGGCAAATTGTGGCGCCTGAAGCGGCGCATCGCGCTGGAGGTCCACGCCGTCCCCGCGCCCCCCGCCCAGAGCGCAGATCCAATCGAGACCCAGCGATGAGCAGCCGCATCTTCGTCGCGCTCGACACGCCCGATCTGGAACGCGCGCGGACGATTGCCAAATCGGTCAAGCGCCACGCCGGCGGGATCAAGCTCGGTCTGGAGTTTTTCGCCGCCAACGGCCCTGCCGGAGTCGCCGACCTCGCCCATGTGGGTTTGCCGATCTTCCTCGACTTGAAGCTCCACGACATTCCCAACACTGTCGCCAAAGCGATCCAGGCGCTCCGCGGCCTCGAGCCCGCGATCCTCACCGTCCACGCCGCCGGCGGCCGTGCGATGCTGGAGGAAGCGAAAGCCTGCGCCCCGGCCTCGACCAAAGTCGTCGCGGTGACAATGCTGACCAGCCTCGATGATAATGACCTCGGCGACATCGGCGTACGCGGCAAGTCCCATGACCAGGTCGCACGTCTCGCCGATCTCGCCCGCACGGCGGGGCTCGACGGGATCGTCTGTTCGGGGGCCGAAGTCGCCTCGGTCCGCCGCGGCTGGCACGACGGTTTCTTCGTCGTCCCCGGGGTTCGCCCGGCCGATGGCACCGCTGGCGATCAAAAACGCATCATCACCCCGCGCGCGGCGATCGACGCCGGCGCCTCGATCCTGGTGATCGGACGCCCCGTCACCGCCGCCGACGACCCCGACGCCGCGCTGCGCGCGATTGCGGCGACGCTGTAACCGAGTTGGAGATTTGAAATGAGCTGGCTGAGCCGGGTCCGCAACGGACTTCCCTTCCTGCCCAAGCGGCAGACCGCCGACAATCTGTGGCACAAGTGCAAGAAGTGCGACGCGATGGTCTTCACCAAGGAGTGGGAAGACAATCTGTTCTGCTGCCCGAAATGCGATCATCATGACCGGATCGGCCCCAAGGCCCGTTTCGGCCAGGTGTTCGACGGCGGCAATTACAAATTGATTTCCTCGCCCGACGTGCGCGAGGACCCGCTCAAGTTCCGCGACACCAAACGCTATTCCGAACGCTTGAAGGCCGCCCGCGCCGCGACCGACGAAAAAGACGCTTTGCTCAACGCCGAGGGGCTGATCGGCCGCCGCAAGGCGATCGTCGGGGTGCAGGATTTCGCTTTCATGGGTGGATCGATGGGGATCGGGGTTGGCGCCGCCTTCCTGTCCGGCGTGCGCGCCGCGATCGCTGCCCGCGCGCCCTACGTCTTGTTCACCGCTGCCGGCGGGGCGCGGATGCAGGAAGGCATCCTGTCATTGATGCAGATGCCGCGCACGACCGTGGCGCTGGCGCAGTTGCGTGAGGCCGGCCTCCCCTACGTCGTCGTGCTGACCGACCCGACCACCGGCGGGGTCACCGCTTCCTATGCGATGCTTGGCGACGTCCAATTGGCCGAACCCGACGCGCTGATCGGCTTTGCCGGCCAGCGCGTGATCGAACAGACCATCCGCGAGAAATTGCCCGAAGGCTTCCAGCGCGCCGAATATCTGCTCGACCATGGCATCATCGACATGGTGGTGCGGCGGCATGAGCTGACGGAGCGGCTGGCGACCCTGATCGACTATCTCGCGCCGGGCCGGGCGAAGGGCAAAAAGGCCGCTTGATGAAGGAAGTGGTGCGGGCCGACGACCCCCGGCTCGCGGCGCTGATCGCGCGGCAGGCGACGCAATATGCCGACGACGACCAGATCGGCCTCGACCGGATCACGGCCTTGCTCGAAGCGCTGGGCCGCCCGCAGGATCGCCTGCCCCCCGTGTTCCACGTCGCCGGGACCAACGGCAAGGGTTCGACCTGCGCCTTCCTCCGCGCCGGGCTGGAGGCCGCGGGGCACCGGGTGCACGTCTTCACCAGCCCGCATCTGGTTCGCTATAACGAACGCATCCGCCTCGCCGGACAGCTGATCACCGACGCCCAGTTAGCCGAGGTCATGGCCCGCGTGCTCGACGCCAATGACGCGGTCGGCGGCAGCCTGTTCGAGGTCAACACCGCCGCCGCTTTCCTCGCCTTCGCCGACACGCCGGCCGACGCGGTGATCCTCGAAGTGGGCTTAGGCGGTCGCCTCGACGCGACCAATGTCGTGCCCAAGCCCTTGGTCACAGGGATCGCCAGCATCGGCCTCGATCACCAGCATTTCCTCGGCGACACGCTTGCCTCCATTGCCGCCGAGAAAGCCGGCATCGCGCGGCCCGGCGTGCCGCTCGTTTGCCTTGCCCAGTCCATCGAAGCCCTTGTCGCGATCGAACGGGTCGCGGCAGAAATCGGTGCCCCGCTCCTCCTCGAAGGCCGCGATTGGCGGCTCGATCCTTTGCTCATCCCCTCGCTCCCCGGCGCGCATCAGGTTCGCAACGCCAACCTCGCCTGGCAGATGCTGTCGGCGCAGGAACGGCTCGCCGTCCCCCGCGCCACGTTTGCCAGCGCCATCGCGTCCGCCATCTGGCCCGCACGCTTCCAGCGCCTCGTCAATGGCCCGCTGACGAATGGCGTGGAAACCTGGCTCGACGGCGCCCACAACCCCGACGCCGCCGCCGCGCTCGGCGCCTTGCTCGCAATGCGCGGCCCGATGCACCTCATCCTCGGAATCCTCGCGGGCAAGGACGCCGCGGCGATCGTCGAAGCCCTCGCCCCGCACGCTTTGTCCCTGACCTTCGTTCCGATCCCCGACCATGACGCGCACGATCCCGCCGCGCTGGCCGCCCGCTTCGACGGCCGCGCCGCCGCATCGCTGGAGGAAGCGCTCGCGGCCCTCCCCGTCCCGCGCCTGATTGCCGGATCGCTCTACCTCGCCGGCCACGCCCTCGCGCTCAATGGCGAGCGCCCCGACTAGGTCCGCAGCTTCGTCAGTTCGGCCATCGCCCAATCGTACATCGCTGAATCCGCCCCACGCTGCTGCCGGTTCATCCGCTTCAGCCGATGCTCGACCTCGCCCAGCAGCCGCCGCGCATCGCCTTGTCTGCCCTGCTTGATCAGCAGCCCGGCATAGCGGCAGCGAACCTCGTCGCCCGGATAGCGCTCGACCATTTCAGCATAGAGCGCCGCTGCTTCGTCGTCGCGCCCCAGATCCTCCAGCACCCGCGCCCGGAGCACCGCGATCCGGTCAAGATCCGAACGGGCCGACGGCGCCCCCATCGCATCGAGCGTCGCCAGCGCGGCCACGCTCTGGTCGGACAAATATTCCGCCCGCGCCAATTTCTCCCCCATGCGATAATCGGGCACGCCTCCGCCAATCGCATCGCGAAACTGCACCAGTGCCTCGCCATGCCGCCCGCGCTCCGCCAGCGCATCGCCCAGCCGGATCCGGTTGGAGGCGGTCTTGGCGACGTCGAGCGCGTCGCGGGCATTGCGCAAGTCGCGCTCGGGGTCGATCTTCTCGACGATCTGTGCGCGGGCGCCGCGGATGTGGCGGTTATGCTTCATCCTAGGCATGACCTCGACGATCACATAGGCGGCCGCGCTCGCCAGCGGCAGGAACATCAACGCCATCACCCAGATCGTGTTGCGGCGATTGCGCACCACATCGACGATGCACGCGATCTGGATGGCGATGATCAGCAGGTAGAGCGGCATGGCTAGGCGGTGTCGCCTTCGGTCTCGCGCGCGGCGTCGGCGGCGAGGATGTCGCCGCCACCGGCTCGTCGTTCAGCCATCGCGGTACGTACCCATTCCAGCAACACGAACCCGACCGCGACCAGCCCGATCAGCGCGGTGAACCGGAACACTGGTGCGTATCCGATCTGGTCGATTGCCTCGCCGACCGCCGCCCGCCCGAGCGAGCCGACGAGGAATGTCAGCGATGACAGCAAGGCATATTGCACCGCGCTGAACTCTCGGCTGGTGATCGACGAGAGGTAGGCGACGAACGCCGCTCCCGCGAGCCCGCCGGCGATATTTTCGCCCGAGATCGCGATCAGCAACCGCACCATGCGCAAGTCCTGACCGAACGTGTCGAGCGCGAAAAAGCGCGCGAATGCATCGATCGCGACCGCGCCCGAGGCGAGATCGGCGTAAATCAAATTGCTCGCGGCGGCGACGATCGCGCCGATCAGCAAGGTCGGCATCCGCCCAATGGTCGCGAACATCGCCGCACCGATCGCAATCCCGCCCATGGTCATGAACACGCCGAAAATCTTCGACGCGAACGCCACTTCGTCGCCGGTGTATTTCAGTTCCGTCAGGTAGAAGGGGAAGGCGAACGAGCCCCAGATATTGTCGGTGATGCGGTAGCTGAGGATCAGGCCCAGCACGATGATCACGCCCCAGCCGATGCGACGGACGAGTTCACCTAGCGGAAGGATCAGCGCCGAATAAGCATGATCCGCAGCGCGTTGGCCGCCGCTGGTGGCAGGCTCGTCGGCGGTCAGGATATAGCCCTTGCGCGCCTTCAACCAGTTGAACGTCGCGGCGACGATCGCTGGCAGGATGACCGTCGCGGCGACGATCCACGGGCCGTAGAGCTTGGTGAAATCGCCCACCGCGGGCGGCTTCCCGGTGACCGGATCAAGCGCGCCGCCGAGCATGTTGACCATGAAGCTGCCGACGGTCCAGATCGCCCACAGCCAGCCAAAGCCGACGATGCCGAGGCCGATTGCGCGAAGCCGGGGCTCGATTGCGCCTGCCTGGCGAAGCGCACTTTGCTCGCGCTCGATTGCATCGCGCGGGGTATCGGGCGCGGCCAGCGTCGCCAACACGGTTAACGCCATGAACCCGCCCATGATCGCATAGACCATCGGCCATGACACCCGCTCCGACAGGACCAGTGCCAGCGCGCCGCCGATCAGCGCCGCAATACGATAGCCAAATTGGTAGATGGAGGAGAGAATTTCGACCGGCGCGCGTTCATCCGCGACGTCGATCCGCCACGCATCGATCACCACGTCTTGCGTCGCCGAGGCGAACGCCCCGATCACCGCCACCAACGCGAACCAGCCGAGCTGCAGCCGCGGGTCGGACAGCGATAGCCCGATGAAGGTAGCAGTCAGCAGGACCTGGCAAACGATCAGCCAGCTTCGCCGCCGCCCGAGCCGCTCGAGCACTGGGAGGCGCACGCGATCGACTAGGGGCGACCATAGGAACTTGAATGCGTAGGCAAGCCCGATCCACGACAATACGCCGATCGTCGCGAGGTCGATTTCCCATTCACCCAGCCAAGCGTTGAGCGTCCCGATCAGCAATGTGTAGGGCAGGCCGGCGGCGAAGCCGAATACCAGCATGATCAGCGTCTTGCGGTTCCCGAGCGCCAGCTTGAGCAGGCGCCAGCCCTTGGGTACGTCGCCTGCCGCCGCCGGATTGGCTGCCGCCATGTTTGTCTCTCCCATTCGAATTTAGGCCATGCTAGCAGCGAAAGTGCCGCTGACCAGTGGCTTGAGTTTCTTAAAGAGAAAGACTAATTTAGATCAATGGATGTCGCCCGCTTTCCCCGTCCGACCCCAGGACAACTCGCCCTCGCCGATGCCTTGGTCCGCGGCGAGGCCTCGCTCGGCACCGCGATCCAGACGCTGCCCGCCTCGGTCTATACTGACGCCGCCCGGTTCGACGCGGAGAAGAAGGCGCTGTTCGAAAAGCTGCCGTTACTGCTCGCCCCGTCCGCATTGCTCCCGCGCAATAATGTCGCGGTGGCGCATGACGGCTACGGCGTGCCTTTGATCCTCAGCCGCGATGCGCAGGCCGAGGCGCATGTCATGGCCAATGTCTGCCGCCATCGCGGTACCCGCCTGCTCGATGGCAATGGAGAGGAGCCGGTGCCCGCATCGCGCATCGTCTGCCCCTATCACGCCTGGACCTATCGCTCGGACGGCAGCCTGCTCGGCCTGCCCCGCGCCGATTGTTTCCCCGGCATGGACAAGGACGATCACGCGCTGATGCGCTTCCGTGATTTCGAATGCGGCGGGCTGATCTGGTTTTCGCACGACCGGTCGGAAGATTTCGTCGAGATCGAAATGCTGTGCCAGGATTTCGACGCTTTCGGGGTTTCGTCGCACCATCTCTACAAGCGCAAGACCCACGAGGTCGCTTCCAACTGGAAGCTGGTGATCGACGCCTTCCTCGAATCCTATCATGTCCAGCGCTTGCACTCGACCACCATCGCCAATTTCTTCGCCGACGGGATCACCGCCGCCGATCGCATCGGCCATCACCAGCGCGCCGCGGTCGGTCGCGCCGATTATCTCAGCCAGGTCGATCCCGACGATTGGGCCGCGCTTCGCCGCGCGGTCACCTACACTTACCAGATCTTCCCCAATGCAGTGGTCATAGTCAGCCCCGATTACATCAATATCATGGTCGTCATGCCGCAAACCGTTGGCACCTGCCTGGTCGAGGATTTCATGCTCATCCCCGAGGCCCCGCAGACCAACGAAGCCGAAGCCCATTGGCGGCGCAGCTGGGACCTGCTCGACGGCGTCACCTTCGCCGGCGAGGATTTCAAAGCGGCGGAATTATGCCAGCGCGGGCTGGAAAGCGGGTTGTTGAAAGAGGTCCAGCTCGGCACCCTCGAAAACGGCATCGCCGACTTTCACGCCAAGGTGGAGGGAATGCTCTAGGCATTCCCGCAGGGTCAGTCCTGTCCCGGAATGGACTTTCGGAAAACCTACCCCGTCATTTGCCCGTCGAAATTAATCCGCAGCGTCGGGCGGAGTCCGGCCTGGTCGACCAAGGCCTGGTAAAGGCGCGCCAGTTCTTCGTGGATTGCGGCGACATCCTGGCGGTCGGCGGCCAGCGCCAGCTTGCGTTCGGTGTTCGCGCGGTCGCGATAATAAGCAGTGTCGGAAAGCGACATCTTCATGCCCCCTACTCAAGTTACAAGCGGGAGCATCTGGACGTCTCACAGTCGCCAACTCGCAAAAGGTCGTTGCTGGCGATTGGCAGTTATTATTATGGAATTTCTATTCTGCAAATAGGCAACACCGAATTGCGCCTGCCAAAGGAGGGCGTGCGGCATCCGCGCTACGCTTTCGCCTCGCCCTTTTTTTCGATCGGATACAGTTCCAGCCCCTTGGGCGGCTTGCATGGCTTGCCGCCGAGATGCTGGTCGATCGCTTCGATCGCCTGGCGCATCGCCCGGTCGTTATAGGGCTTCATCAGGCAGCCGATCGCCAGCTCGTGTGCATTGTCGGGCGGATAGCCGGTGATGAACAGCAAGGGGATGCCGCGTTTCTTGGCTTCGTGGGCCAGGTCGATGCCGGTGCGGTCGCCGCGCAGGCGGACGTCGCTGAGGATCAGATCAACCTGT
>JBKJNP010000191.1:0-14174 GCA_046593565.1 Sphingomicrobium sp.
GATCCAACGATCGGCATGATGATGTCCCCGGTCAGGCTGGCGACGATCGTGGCGAAGGCGGCGCCGATGATCACCGCGACCGCGAGATCGAGGACATTGCCCTTGGCGATGAACGCCTTGAATTCCGACAGCATGACGATTGCTCCCCTTCGGTCATTGAAACCGCGCCCCGCAGTTTCTACGTCAGCATGCTATCGTTCCTTAAGGGGGAAGCGCAATGTCCACTGCCCGCCGTCATACTTTTGTATTAGCCCCGCTCGTCGCCGTCAGTCTGGCCGGCTGCGGATTGAACTCGGTCCCGACCGCCGAGGAAGTCGTCAATGCGCGCTTCGCCGACGTCCAGGCCGATTATCAGCGCCGCAGCGACCTGATCGGCAATCTGGTCGAAACGGTGAAAGCCGCCGCCGCGCAGGAAAGCAGCGTCCTGATCGGGATCAGCGAGGCCCGCGCCCGCGCCACCCAGACTACGCTCAGCCCGGCGGATCTGTCCGACCCCGCCAAGGTTGCGGCGTTCGACCAGGCGCAGGCGCAAGTCGGGATCGCGGTCCGCCCGCTGATGGGGCCGATGATCCAGGAGCGCTATCCGGAATTGAAATCGCTACAGAATTTCACTTCGCTGCAGGACCAACTCGAGGGCACCGAGAACCGCATCCGCGCCTCACGCGGGGATTATAACACCGCCGTGCAATCCTATAACACCACCATCCGCACCTTCCCCGATGCGATCGGGGCGAAGGTGTTTTATGGCGCCAAGCCCAAGGTCCCGTTCGCCGCCTCTGCCGCCGCGCAGGAAGCCCCCAAGGTCGACTTCGGCAAGGCGAGCTAGGCCGCATCGGATGAATAGTTCAGTCGTCATCCCCGCGCACGCGGGGACCCATCTGGGACTCCGTGGCACACATGGGTCAGGCACCAGTTGGGTTCCCGCGTTCGCGGGAATGATGTTGTGGGTCGCGACGTTATTCCTGTTGTTGTTCGCCGCCCCCGCCGTCGCGCAGAATTTCCCGCCGCTGAGCGGGCGCGTGGTGGACCAGGCGAACTTGCTTCGGCCCGAGCAGAAGGTCGACCTCGACAGCAAATTGTCGGCGCTCGAGGCGCAGTCGGGGCGGCAGTTCGTCGTTGCGACGGTCAATAGTCTCGAGAGACGGGAAATATCCGATTATTCCTTGTTGCTGTTCCGCAACTGGAAGCTGGGCGACGAGAAGCGCGACGATGGCGCGCTAATGGTGGTCGCCCCCAATGAGCGCAAGGTTTGGATCACGACCGGCTATGGCGCCGGCGCCTATCTGACCGACTCCGTCACCGGGCGCATCGTACGGGAGGCAATCCTGCCGCGCTTCAAGGCGGGCGACATGGGCGGCGGGATCATCGCCGGCGCCGACCGGGTGATCGAGATCATGAAGCTCCCGCCCGAGGAAGCGGCGAAACTGGCGCAGCAGGCCGGCACCCAGGAAAAGAAACGCGGGCGCAGCGGGGCAGGCTTCATCCCGGTAATTTTCATGGTGGTGATCTTCTTCATGCTGATGGTCGGCCGGATCAGTCGCGGCGGGGGCAAAAAGTATCGCAGTCGTGGCTCGGGCGGCGGGATCGATCCGATGGTCGTGCTGTGGGGACTCGAAGTGCTGAGCCACGCCGCGCGCGGCGGCGGCGGGCGCGGCGGCTGGGGCGGCGGTGGCTTTGGCGGTGGCGGTGGCTTCGGCGGCGGTGGCGGTGGCTTTTCGGGTGGCGGCGGCTGGTCCGGCGGCGGCGGTGCGGGGGGTAGCTGGTGACGCCGATGAACGAGGCCGACCATGCCAAGGTCAGCGCGGCGATCGCCGCGGCGGAAGGCGGTACCGATGGCGAGGTGATCGCGATCATCACCGAGCGGTCGGACAGCTATCATGATGTCGGGCTGCATTATGCGGTGGCAATGCTTTTCCTGCTGCTGGCGACGTTCGCGGCGTGGCCTAATATACTCGACGATGGCTGGAGCCTGCTCAATGGCTGGGCGGAACCGCCGGAGCCACACCAGATGCTGTTGCTGCTGCTCGGCGCATCGCTGCTGACGTTCCTGATCGCCCTGTTCGCGATGCGGTACATGCGATTCCGGCTGGCGTTGACCTCGGGCGCGACCAAGACGCGGCGGGTGCGGCGGCGGGCGGTGATGCTGTTCAAGGCGGCCGCCGAGCGGCGCACCGTTGGGCGCACCGGGGTGCTGATCTACCTCTCGATGGGCGAGCATCGGGCCGAGATCATCGGCGACGATGCGATTACCCATGTCACCACGCCCGAGACGTGGGGCGAAGCGATGGTTGCGCTGCTGGCCGGGGTGAAAGCGGGCAACACCGCCGACGGGATCGTCGACGCGGTCGCGCTGATCGGCGCGGTGTTGCACGAACATTTCCCCAAGGACGGCGACGACGTCAATGAAATCCCCGACAAATTGATCGAGCTTTAGGTTGGCCAAGGTCACGCGGTGGGAGGGCAAATACCTCCGCATGGTGACCGACGGCGGCTGGGAATATGTCGAGCGCTGCGGCGACATGACCGCGGTGGTGATCGTCGCGATGCACGACGGCAAATATATCCTCGTCGAGCAGGAGCGGGCGCCGCTCGGCAGGCGCTGCATCGAGCTTCCCGCCGGGCTTGTCGGCGACGAGGATGATCTCGGGATCGAGGACACCGCGGTGAAGGAACTGGAAGAAGAAACCGGCTTCGTCGCGACCCGGATCGAGCGGCTGGGTGACTTTTACTCATCGCCGGGGATGGTGGCGGAAGGCTATACTTTGGTCCGCGCGCACGGGGTGCGGCCGGGCGGGACCAAGAACGAGGAAGATATCGACGTCCATCTGGTTTCGCCGGAAGATATTGCGAGCTTCATCGCCGCGAAGCGCGCCGAGGGGCTTGCGATCGACACCAAGCTGCTTTTGCTGCTGGCGACCGACCTCATCGGCGGATAACTGGTCGAAGCAATCGCCGGTTCGTCGAACCCGTGGTTGCCTTGGGTTCAGCCGGGTTCCATTAAACCGCGCGGGAAAGATATTCTTTGGAGGGAATTGATAATGAAGGCTTTTTTATTGGCAGGCGCCGCCGTGCTCAGCGTTGCCGCCGCCGCCCAGACGACCATGCCGGCGACGCAGGCGACGACCGCCGCGGTCGTGGTGCCCAACAACATCCTGCTGACCGACTGGAAGGGTCCGTATCAGGGCGTCCCGCCGTGGGACCAGGTCAAGCCCGAGCAGTTTGACGAAGCCTATGCCTTCGCCATCGCCGAGCTCGAGCGTGAAGCCGCGGCGACCGCCAACAATCCCGAGGCGCCGACCTTCGCCAATACGATCGAGGCAATGGAACGTGGCGGGGCGCGGCTCGATCAGGTCGGCTCGATCTTCGGCGTGATGACCGACAATATGTCGAGCCCGGCCTATCAGGCACTCGACAAGGCGTGGTCGCCCAAATTGTCAGCGGCGTTCGACCGCATCACGCTCGACCCCAAGCTCTTTGCCCGGGTCGAGACGCTCTACAACAATCGCGCCAACCTCGGCCTGGACGCCAAGCAGCTGCGCCTGCTGACCCGCACCTATGATGGCTTCGTCCGTCGCGGGGCCAAGCTCGATGCCGCCCAAAAGACGCAGGTTAGCGCAATCAACCAGCAGCTGGCTTCGGCCTTTTCGGAGTTCAACAGCCGCCTGCTGGCCGACGAGGGCAGCTTCATCCAGGCCAGCGCGGCAGAGATGGCGGGAGTTCCGCAGGACGTGCGCGACGCAGCGGCTGAGGTTGCCAAGGCCAAGAAATTGCCGGCCGGCAGTTTCGCCGTGCGCAACACCCGTTCGGCGGTCGATCCGGTGCTGAGCTTCGCCAGCAACCGCGCACTTCGCCAGAAGGTGTGGCAGGCGTTCGTCAATCGCGGCGACAACGGCAATGCCAACGACACCAACGCGTTGATCGCCACGATCGTCAAGCTGCGCGCCGACCGCGCCCATCTGCTCGGTTACAAGACCCATGCCGACATTCGGATGCAGGACACAATGGCCAAGACCCCGGCGCGGGCGATGGACCTGATGATGCGCGTCTGGCCGGCGGCGGTGAAGCGCGTCAATGAGGAAGTCGCTGACATGAAGCCGTTCGCAACCAAGGATGGTGTCGCGCGGGTCGAGCCGTGGGATTACCGCTATTACCAGGAGAAGGTTCGCAAGGCGAAATACAACCTCAGCCAGGACGAGATCAAACCCTATTTCGAGCTGTCGAACCTGGTCAACGGCATGTTCTGGTCGGCCGAGCGTTTGTACGATTTGAAGTTCAAGGAAAACACCGGGACGGTGCCGGTGTGGCAGTCCGACATTCGCACGTTCGAGGTGACCAACGCCAAGACAAGCAAGGTGATCGGGCTGTTCTACCTCGACACCTATTCGCGTGAGGGCAAGCGCTCGGGCGCGTGGGCGACTGGCTATCGCGATACGTCGGGGCTGATGGGCTCGCGGCCCAAACTGGTGTCGAACAACAATAATTTCACCAAGCCGGGACCTGGTCAGCCGGTGCTGATCACGCTCGACGATGCGTCGACCCTGTTCCACGAATTCGGTCATGCCATCCAGGGCCTGCTGACCGACGTACACTATCCATCGCTCGGCGGGTCGCAGCGCGATTTCGTCGAATATCCCAGCCAGGTGAACGAGAATTGGCTGCTCACCCGGCCGGTGCTCGAGCGGTTCGCCAAGCATTACAAGACGGGCGCGCCGATGCCCGACGCACTGGTCAAGAAGATCGAGGCGTCGGAGACGTTCAACCAGGGCTTTGCGACGGTCGAATATCTGTCCTCGGCGCTGGTCGACATGAAGCTCCACACCAGGGAAGATGGCGTGGTTGATGTCGATGCGTTCGAGAAAGCGACGCTGGCCGAACTTGGCATGCCGCGCGAGATGGTGATGCGCCATCGCCTGCCGCAATTCGGGCATCTGTTCTCGTCCGACAGCTACTCGGCGGGCTATTATAGCTATTTGTGGTCGGAAACGATGGATGCCGACACCTGGGCGGCGTTCGAGGAGGCTGGCGATCCGTTCGATCGCGCCACCGCCGACAAGTTCCGCACGATCCTGCTGTCGACTGGCAACGAAACCGACCGGGCCGAGGCCTATCGCAAGTTCCGCGGGCGCGATCCGGATGTGACGGCGCTGCTCAAGCGGCGGGGGTTCCCGACGAAGTGACGGGGTAGGGGACAGGCCCTGAAGTAGGGACAGTCCCCTATTCTTCGGGGACTGTCCCTATTGCCTCAACTCGCGCTCGGCCCCGCGAAGGTGTCGATCAGCACATCGAGCTGCGCCTGGCAGTCGTTGCGGATCAGATTTTGCGCCAGCCCTTCGAGCCCGGCCGGGACCGGCGCGATCGGGACTGCGTTGAGGGTCACGGCAGCACCGGCGCCCTTGATCTGATATTTGCTGCCAACCGCCACCGGCAGCGCGGCCGGCCAGGGGGCGTTTTTCTGTCCCGCGGCGAATTCGATCGTCGCGGCGCGATTGCTACCGACTTCGGTCAACGTCACGCGGCGCGCCACGCTCGATTCCGCGCGGTACAGGCCGACATCGGCCGGATTGGCGACACACACATTGCCCGAGCGGCTGATATCAGCTTGCCACACGTTGCGGCCCGAGGTCGCGCCGGTGGGACCGCCGCGCACCGCCCCGACCCGGCTGCGCCGCGCATTGGACTGGCCGCCAAGCGCCGACATGGCCGAGGTCGACCCGCCGGCTGAAACCGACGTGCTGTAGGTGCCCGGCCCGCGCAGCGTACGCGTGCCGCGCGAATCGAGCAGGATCACGACATCGTTGCCGCGCAGCGTGATCGACTGGCTCTCGGGCAGCGCGCGGCCGGCCGGGAAGGCCTTGGCCGAGGGCCCCGACGAGCGGACCACGAGGACCGCCGCCTCGGCCGCCACCGCGCTTAGCGCCAGCGCGATTCCGCAGCCGGCCAACAACAACCTGTTCATCTTACTTCTCCCCTAAAAGATATGATCCACCCGGCCCCGTCTGACGGAGCCGGTTGGCGAATACCGATAAAGCTATATCATTATCATGCTTTGCTGCGATAGCTTCAAGTGCATGTAGCGCTTCTTTGTCTCCAGCCTCGAACTGGCGCCATAAACGGGTCAGTTCGGCGCGTTGCGCGGGATCGGTGTGCCCCGCCGGTTCCCAAACCACGACCGGGGTCGATCGACCCGACAGGGTGATTCGCCCCATCGGCCGGAAGATATCCTGGGTCGCGGTGCGGGCACGGGCCTCGTCGCTGATCAAGGCCGTGCTCTTGAGATATTTGTTGGCCCCTTCAAGCCGCGCGGCGGTGTTCATCGCGTCGCCCAGCGCAGTGTACTGGATGCGCCCTTCGCCGCCGAAATTGCCGACGATCGCCTCGCCGTAGTGGAGCCCGATGCGGGTCTTGCCGAGCATTGCGCGATCGGGATCAGACTGCCCGAAATTCTGGGTGAAGGTGAGCATCTGGGTGACCGCGGCAAGCGCCCGGTCGCCATCGTCGTCGCGCGCGATCGGTGCCCCCCAGAAGGCGACCACCGCATCGCCGACAAACTTGTCGATTGTGCCGCCATTAGAAAGCACGATCTCGCTCATCCCGTCGAGATAGGCGTTGAGGATCGAGGCGGTCTGTTCCGCCGGGATGACGTGACTGAGGCTGGTGAAGCCCTGGATATCGGTGAACAAAGTGAAAATTGGCAATCGCTCGCCGGTCAGCGACAATTTGGTCGGATCCTTGATGATCAGCGCCGCGATGTCGGGCGGAAGATATTTTCCGAGCGCAGACTGGGCGAAACGCCTCTGTTCGCTGCCCATCGCTTTCACCGTCGCCTCGGTCGCCATATAGGCCAGCAGCCAGCCGGCGATCCAGCCGAAGGCGGGCAACCCCTGCGTATCGATCCCGCGCCATTCGAACAGGAAAGGGGCGGCGCCGAAGAATAAAAGCTGCCCGACGATCAGCAGGCTGAGCGCACCGGGGCGGACGTCGATCATCGACGTGAAGGCCCCGGCCAATACGACGAAGACTGCGAGGATCCACAAGGCCGTGCCGTTGATCCGGCCGGGCATGCGGCGATCGAGCGCCTGGGCGAGCATCGCGGCGTGGACCTGGATTCCGGCGATCGGCTTGTCGAGCACGCGCGTGAGCGGATATTCGAACTGGTCGACGTCGGGCAGGTCGCCGCCGATCAGGACGAAGCGGTCCTTGACCTCGCCGGCCAGCGCCGGGGCCACCGTGGGATCGACGAACAGGTCGATCGGCATGGCCTGGAAGACATCATATTCGGCATTGACCGGTGCGCTGTAGAGGATGCTGCCGTGATAGGCCGATGCGCTTTTGCGGCCGCTCATCGCCACCGGCATGAATGGCGGCAGGTCGCGTGGCTGCGACGGCCAGTTGCGCATCACACTGTCGGGGTCGGCCTCCAGCCGAATCGACGCCTTGCGGACATTGGGATTGTCGATCCTGGCGATGAACGCGTCCATGAACTCCTGTTGCCAGACCTGGATGTCCTCGCTGTTATGCTTGTTGGTGGCATAGCCCATCCACACCGGCGTCTTCATCGCGTGCAGCGCGGCGATCAGCTTGGAATCGTCGGGCTGGGCCTGGTCGAACAAGATATCGATGCCGATCGCCTTGGCCCCCATCGTGTCGATGTTGGTCAGCGTGTCGGCCAGGGTGGTGCGGTCAAGCGGGGAGCGCTCGCCAGTCCGCATCTGGGTGTCGGGAATGTAAGGAATGAGCAAGATGCGCTTGTCCTGCCCGACCTGGCGCGCGGCCAAAGACGCATAGGCCGCACGCATGTCGTATAGCGCGCGTTCGGCGTCGGTCGCCATCGGCACGTCGCGGCCGCCCTGGAATGGCCAGATCTCCGGTTGCGCCCAGCTGAACCGGGCGAGCATCGCCGCGACGAAGATGAACAGCAGGGTCGCCACGCGCCGGGCGAGCGGAACCTGCGCCAGATCCTTGGCGATCGACGCGAACGACGGCAGGCGCGCGTTGACGCGCTTCCCCGCCTTTGGCCAGTTCAACGGCTTGTCCACGCTGCGCCCGCTCCCCACTCGAAGAATTATCGAGTCGTTATCGGTGTCATGCTTAACTTCGGATAAGCCATAAGGCGAGCGCGGCGGATCGGCCTGTGCCGCGATGCGACAGGCGCGACGGGCCTAAAGGTTGGCGGATTCGGCCTGTTTCCACGCCAGATCGGCGAGCGGCTCGGTCAAGGCGGCGGTGGCGGCGGCATGGCCTGACGAGGCATTACCGCGCGCCAGTCGCCCGCGAATGCCGTGGGTGATGGCGGCCAGCCGGAACATCACGAAGGCCATGAGGTAATCGATATGGGGCAAGGTATCGCGACCGGTGCGGCGGCAATAAGCGGCAATATAATCGGCCTCGCTCGGAATACCGAGCGCGGCAAAATCGAGCCCGTCGAGCCCGGTGAACATGCCGGCCGGCATGCGGTACATCATCAGATGATAGACGAAATCGGCCGCCGGATCGCCGAGCGTCGACAATTCCCAGTCGAGCACAGCGGCAACCCTGGGCGAGTCGGCGGCGAAAATCATATTGTCGCAGCGAAAATCGCCGTGGACGATGCGCGCGTCACCAGCGTCGGGCGGAAGGTTGGCGCGCAGCCAATCGACCAGCCGGTCCATGGCCGGCACCCGACCGGCCTCGACATCTTGCTCATATTGCTTCGACCAGCGCGCCACTTGGCGCTCGACGAAATTGCTCGGGCGGCCGTAATCCGACAGGCCGACCGTCGACGGATCGACCATGTGCAACTGGGCGATGGTTGCGTTCATGGCGTCGAAATGGGCGGCGCGGTCGGTCGGGGTGAGGCCGGGGAAGGTCGCTTCCCAGATGATCCGCCCCTCGACCATGTCCATCACGAAAAAAGCGGTGCCGATGACGCTTTCGTCCTCGCACAGGCCGTGAATACGCGGGACGGGGAAGCCGGTGTTGCCCAGCGCGGCCATGACCCGAGCCTCGCGCTCGACCGCGTGCGCGCCCGGCAGCAGCGGCCCCGGCGGCTTGCGGCGTAGGACATAGGAGCGGGCCGGTTTGCCTGGCTGAGCGGGCGTGTCGAGCCGGTAGGTCGGGTTGGACTGGCCGCCTTTGAACTGGCTGACCGTTAGCGGCCCGGTGAAATCCGTGACGTTGGCGGCCATCCACGCGGCCAAGGCGTCGCTGTCGAATGCCAGTCGCGCGTCGACTGCGCGGGTGCCGCTATTCGCTTCGGTCCGGTCCATTGCGCATCACTTGCCCAAGATCGGCGCTGAAACAAGTTCGGGGCGACTTTGTTGTGTCGATATGCCCCGCCTAATCCACCTCTCCGACCTTCATTTCGGCGCCCATGACCCGGTGCTGGTCGAAGCGGTCGAGCGCCGCCTTGACGAGGAAGCGCCCGACCTGGTCGTCGTCTCGGGCGATTTGACCCAGCGCGCGCGGACCGAACAGTTCGAGCAGGCCGGCGCCTTCCTGAGGCGGGTCCGCGATGCCGGGCATGAAGTGCTGGCGGTGCCGGGCAATCACGACGTGCCGCTGTACGATGTCGTGCGCCGCTTCCTGTCGCCGCTGACCCGCTACAAGCGCTATATCGACGACAGCCTGTGCCCGTTCATCGAGATCGACGGAGCGGCGGTGCTGGGGATCAACACCGCGCGCTCGCTGACCTTCAAGAACGGCCATGTCAGCGAGGAGCAGATGGAGCTGATTCGCGACACGTTCTCCAAGACCAGCATCAACCAGCCGCGGATCCTGGTCACCCACCACCCGTTGTTTGCGCTTCCGGTCGGCGACGGGCCCAAGCTTGGTGAATTGATGGACGATCATCAGCTGGCGCTCGACGCGATTGCCGATGCCGGGGTCGATCTGTTGCTCGCCGGGCATAATCATCGCGCCTCAGCCAATGACGCCGGCAGCCTGGTCAAAGGCGCGGGCAAGGCGCTGGTAATCCAGGCCGGGACCGCGACCTCGACCAGAACCCGCGACGAATTGCAGAGCTTCAACCGGATCGAGATGGACGGGACGGGGGTGCGGGTCACCATCCAGCGCTGGGACGGCGCCGGCTTCGTCTCGGGCGACAGCCAGTTCTTCGAGCGGCACGACGAGCAATGGGAATTCGCCAGCGGCGAAAAAGTCGCTGCCGCGCCGACCGCTTGAGCTTGCCCGGGCCACGCCGCCACGCGTAGGGGCTAGGCCATGAACGAAACCGAATATTCCAGCGCCTTGCCGCAGTTCGACCTGGCCGATTTCGTGCGTCGCGTACTAGCCGAGGATCTGGGGTCGGGGGGCGATGTCACCAGCCGCGCGACGATCGACGCTGACGCGCGCTTCACCGCGACGATGAACTGCCGCGAGGCGATTGTGGTGGCGGGGCTCGACATCGCCATCGCTTTCTTCAGGTCGCTCGACCGCGAGATGCGGGTCGATGCGCCGGTGACCGACGGCGACCGGGCCGATGAGGGAACGGTCTTGGTCACCTTGCAGGGCAATGCTCGAGCGATGCTCGCCGCCGAGCGGTCGGCGCTTAACACGCTGCAGCACCTGTCGGGGATCGCGACCCTGACCCGCACCTATGTCGATGCCATCGCCGGCACCGGTGCGATCCTGCTCGACACGCGCAAGACCATTCCGGGCCTCCGCAGCCTTGAGAAATATGCGGCGCGGATGGGTGGCGCCCAGAACCACCGCATGCGGCTCGACGATGGCGTGCTGATCAAGGACAATCATGTCGGGGTGGCAGGATCGGTCGAGGCGGCGGTGCGCGCGGCGGCGGCGGCCAAGACCGGCTTGCAAATCCAGGTCGAGGTCGACCGCATCGCGCAGATCGAGCCGGCGCTTGGCGCCGGTGCGAACCGCCTGCTGCTCGACAATATGACCAACGATGAGTTGCGCGAAGCGGTGGCATTGGTCGCGGGGCGGGTGCCGCTGGAGGCGTCGGGCGGCGTACGGATCGACACCATCCGTGGCATCGCCGAAACCGGGGTCGACTATATTTCGGTCGGGCGGATCACCCAGTCGGCTCCGGCGGTTGATATCGGACTGGATTATTCAATCGCCTGATCGCTCGCCTTGCGGCGGTGGCGGAGCTATATAGCGACCAAGTTTTTACGGAGTGAGACATTGTTCAAGGGTTTGAAGCCGATCGTCTATAGCGGGCGCGAAGTGTGGCCGCTGGTCGAGGGCGGCAAGGGCGTGTCGGCCACCAATCACATGAGTTCGGGTGCCTGGGCCGCGGCCGGGGGGATCGGCACGGTCTCCGCAGTCAATGCCGACAGCTATGACCACGAAGGGCGGATCATCCCGCAAGTCTATAAGGCGCTGACCCGCAAGGAGCGCCAGGAAGAGTTGATCCAGTACGGCATCGAGGGCGCGGTCGCGCAGATCGATCGGGCCTATGAGATTGCAGACGGACGCGGTGCAATCAACGTCAACGTTTTGTGGGAAATGGGCGGCGCGCAGCCGATCCTCAACGGCCTGCTCGAGCGCACACGTGGCAAGGTCGCGGGGGTCACCTGCGGTGCCGGCATGCCCTACAAATTGTCCGAAATCGCGGCCCATCACGGCGTCCATTATTTGCCGATCATCAGTTCGGGCCGCGCATTTCGAGCACTGTGGAAGCGAGCCTATTCGAAGACCGCCGAATGGCTCGGCGCGGTGGTGTACGAGGATCCGTGGCTGGCCGGCGGGCACAATGGCCTGAGCAATGCCGAGGATCCGCGCAGCCCGCAGGATCCCTATCCCAGGGTCAAGGAATTGCGCGACGTGATGCGTGATGGCGGAATCCCCGACAGCATTCCGATCGTCATGGCGGGCGGCGTATGGAACCTCGACGAATGGGACAATTGGATCGACAATCCCGAGCTCGGGCAGATCGCCTTCCAGTTCGGCACGCGGCCGCTTTTGACACAGGAAAGCCCGATCCCGGCGGAGTGGAAAGCGCGGCTGATGACGCTCAACGACGGCGACATATTGCTGCACAAATTCTCACCGACCGGTTTTTATTCGTCGGCGGTGCGGACCACCTTCCTGCGCTGGCTCGAGGCGCGGTCGGAACGGCAGATCGCCTTCACCAAGGAAGCCATCGGCGATCACGCCTTCGAACTCGATGTCGGAATCGGCACCAAGAAGAACTACTGGGTCACCAAGGGCGATCTCCAGCATGCCCGCGAATGGTATGGCGCGGGCTTCACCAATGCCCTCAAGACGCCTGACGACACGTTGGTGTTCGTGACCCCCGAGGATGAGAAGATCATCCGTCGGGATCAGTCCGAGTGCATGGGTTGCCTCAGCCATTGCGCTTTCTCGAGCTGGGCGGAGAATGAGAAGAATTCGACCGGACGGCTGGCTGATCCGCGCAGCTTCTGCATCCAGAAGACACTTCAGGACATCGCGCATGGCGGGCCGGTCGACAATAACCTCATGTTCGCCGGCCACGCCGCGTTCCGCTTCAAGCAGGACCCGTTCTATTCCAACGGCTTCGTCCCGACGGTCAAGCAATTGGTCGACCGGATTCTGACGGGGGCGTGATGCGCTGGTTACTGGTAATCGCGCTGTTGTTGGTCGCGGCGCCTGCCATCGCGCAGGACAAGACGTTGCCTTACTGGGCGTCGATTGCCAGCGGCGAAGCGATGGTCCGCACCGGGCCGGGGCGCAACTATCCCGGCACCTGGCTGTACAAGCGCCGAGACCTGCCGGTGCGGGTGCTCAAGATCTACCAGAGCTGGCGGTTGATCGAGGATCCTGACGGCACCCGCGGCTGGATGCTGGTGACCCTGCTCAGCGACCGCCGCACTGCGCTGGTCAAGCCGGGCCAGCCGCGCGCCATCCACGAGAAACGCGATCGCGCGAGCCGGGTGGCCTATCTGGCCGAGCCGGGCGTGGTCGGGCGGATCGAGGATTGCGACGGCCGCTGGTGCAAGTTCAGCATCGGCAAGCGCGCCGGCTGGATCGACCAAAGCGGCGTCTATGGTGTGAGCAAGACCGAAACCATCGACTGATCCGGCGGCGCGCGGTGCACACCGCCGGACCCACCGATTGCTACATCGTCTTCGCGACGTAGGCGATCCGCTTGATCGCCAGTTTTTCGCCCTTGTCGTTGACGGTTTCGCCGCTGGCGCCGGGTTCGATCTTCGGATCGGTCCAGCACATCTCGCCGTCCTTGTTCATCGCGCTGGTGAAGCAGGCTTTCCCGTCCTTATCGATCGCGGTCCCGTGGTCGAAATGCTCGGTGCCCGCAGTGGTGATATATTTGCCGCTGGCATCGACCGATTCCTGGACCGCTTTCTTGGTCTTCGGATCAATATATTCCCAGCTCGTTTCATTGATCGTGAAGGCTGCAGGCACCACTGCATTGGCGGCCTCATCGGCGGCCGCGACATTGGCGTCGTTGGCGGGCTCGGCGGCTTTCTGTTGGCACGCGGACAAAGCGGCCACGGCCGCGATCAGCATCAACTTGCGCATCATCATCTCCCCTGTTGAGGCGTCTTGGTTAACAGGGAATCGTGACGGGTGCGAATCGTCTGCCAACGCCGCCACTTTGTCGTTGCTACCGCACTGGTTGTTGTAGTTCTTAAACCGCGAGAGCCGCGAGCGCGACGAGGCCGATCATGGTCAGGAATGGCCAGCCGACATGCTGGCCTCGGCTGCCGATCGCGTCCCCGATCCCGCTTGCGGTGAACACTGTCCCGGTGGCGGCGAGTCCAACCGTTCGCGCATGCTCGGGCATCCACGCCCAGGCGAGCAGCACTGCTGCGACGATGAGGCCGATCAAGCTCGTCAAATGCCAGGCGAATGGGACAATGAACCGGGCTAGCGGTCGCTGCATCACGCCCGATCCCTCGTCGAGCAAAGGGCGCATCAGCCGACGTTGGCCAAGAATCGAGTGAACGAGCATCGTGGCGATGAGCAGCACCGCTGCAATGGTGATCAGAATCGGCTGCATCGCTGGGTCAGACCAGCTCGACCGCCACCGCTGTCGCCTCGCCGCCACCGATGCACAGGCTCGCAACGCCGCGCTTCAACCCCTTTGTCTTGAGCGCGTTGACCAGGGTGACAAGGATGCGAGTCCCGCTGGCGCCGATCGGGTGGCCGAGCGCGGTGGCGCCGCCGTGGACGTTGATCTTGTCGTGGGGGATGCCGAGATCCTTCATCGCGAACATCGCGACGCAGGCGAA
>JBKJNP010000208.1:0-5073 GCA_046593565.1 Sphingomicrobium sp.
ACTTTCATGGGTCCCCTGGACGACCCGCCGGAATGCGGGAGCGCCCGATAGGACAAGGGCGCCCGGAGGCGCCCTTGGTGAATTATTTGCGCAAGCCGAGCTTGGCGATCAGCGCGGTATAGCGCTCGCTATCCTCGCGCTTGAGATAATCGAGCAAAGAACGGCGCTTGTTGACCATCATCAGCAGGCCGCGACGCGAATGATTGTCCTTCGCATGGGCTTTGAAATGGTCGGTCAGCTGATTGATCCGGGTGGTCAGGATCGCGACCTGCACCTCGGGCGAACCCGTGTCATTGTCGGCGCGGGCATTATCCTTGATCACTTCGGCCTTTTTCTCGGCGGTAATCGACATCGTCATACTCCTATTCTTAAAGGTTGAACCCGCGCACGACCTTGCAGCCGTCATCCGAAACTTCGACCAGAGCGACCGGCGTTTCCGCATCGACCGCAAGGTAGAGCCCCGGACTTGCGGGGATCCCGAACAGCATCTGTCCTTGTCGGAGCAGACGGGCCTGGTCGGGGGTGACGGGGAGGGCCGGGATGTCGTCCAGCCCCGCGGCAAGCGGGAGAACCATCCTCGTCAGTGCGCGCGCCTTAGCGGCATCGGCCAGTTTGTCCAGCGAAATCGCGGTCTCGAGGGTGAACGGGCCGGCCTTCGTGCGACGGAGCATGGGGACGTGGCCGACGGTGCCGAGCGCCAGCGCAATGTCGCGGGCGAGACTACGAATATAGGTGCCTTTGGAGACGGTGGCGGTAAGGGTGATGAATTCCTCCCCAGCATGGGGAGGGGGACCATGTGGAACATGGTGGAGGGGGCTCTCCGCGTGTGGCAAACCCCCTCCGTCAGCCTGCGGCTGCCACCTCCCCGTCCTTGGGAGGATCTTGAGTTCAGAGATAGTCACCGACCGCATCTTCAGCTCGACTTCTATCCCCTTGCGCGCGAGGTCGTAGGCGCGTTCGCCGTCGACCTTCAGCGCGGAATAAGCTGGCGGGATCTGCTCGATTGGGCCTGTGAAGCTTGGCAGGATCGCCTCGATCTCGGCCAAGGTCGGCCGAACGTCGCTGGTGGCGATGACCTGCCCTTCGAGGTCGAGCGTGTCGGTCTGGGTGCCGAACGCAATGGTGAAATCATAGGTCTTGGTCGCATCGAGCATCCGCCCCGCCAATTTGGTCGCCTCGCCGAGCGCGATCGGGAGCACGCCGGTTGCCAAAGGATCGAGCGTGCCGCCGTGGCCGACCTTGGTCTTGGGCTCGCCCGCTTCACGAAGCGCGCGTTTGACCGCGGACACGGCCGAGGTTGAGCCCAAGCCCAAGGGCTTGTCGAGGATGATCCAGCCGTGAAGGCTCATTGCGGGCGGGACAGGCCGAGGCTCAACTGCTGCGCTTCGACCTCGCGCAGCCGCTCGAAGAAATGGCGACGGCACAAAGCGACATAGCGATCGTTGCCGCCGATCTCGGTCTGCTCGCCGCGCGCCACCGCGAACCCGTCCTGATCGACGCGCAAATTCATCGTCGCCTTGCGCCCGCATTCGCACACGGCTTTCAGCTCGACCAAGTTATCTGCCAGCGCGAGCAAGGCGGCGGAACCGGGGAAGAGTTTGGCCTGGAAATCGGTGCGAAGCCCGTAACACAGTACCGGGATCGACAGTTCGTCCGCCACGCGGCACAGTTCCGCCACGTGGCGCTGGGTGAGGAATTGCGCTTCATCGACCAGCACGCAATGCACGTCGCGCCGCTTCAACTCCTCGCCGATGGCGTCGAACAGGTCGATCTCTTCCGAATAAGTGTGGGCGGGCGCGGACAAGGCGATGCGCGACCCGATCGTCCCCTCGCCCGAGCGATCGTCGAACGCCGCGGTCCACAGCATCGTCTCCATGCCCCGCTCGCGATAATTATAATCGGCCTGCAGCAGGGTGGTCGATTTGCCGGCATTCATTGCCGCATAATAGAAATACAGCTTGGCCATCTAGGGGCAGAGCGATCCGGCAGGGGCAGGCTTGAAGCGGTCGAGGCGGACGGCGGCGACGGCCTTGTTCCAATGTTCGATCGCGACGCGGCCGTTGGCGGGGACGGCGCAGGATTTCGCGGCGCCGGGCTTGCCGGTCGGCAAGACCAACGTCGCGCGATAGGCGTAATCGAACCGGCTGTTGTTGGTCATGGTCATGGTGCTGCCTAGCATCGGCTGGAGCGAGACTTTGAATTGGCCGGGCGCGGGCGTGGTAGCGGCGCCTACTTTGCGCGCGGCGACCGGCGATCCGGCGCGCACCGCGAACAGCCAGGTCTCGCCCATGCGCACGGTCAGCGGCTTCGCCGACAGCGGGGCGGCGAGCGCGGCGAGAATCAGCGCGGGGACAAGGCGGCGGGTGAGCATCGGCAGCGAATTAGCGGGTAATGCCCGTCACCGCCACTCGTCGCGCAGGATCGAGAACAGGACCGTATCGCGGACGTGGCCGTTCCAGGTGATGCGGTCGGCGCGGAGCAGGCCTTCGCGGACAGCGCCGAGCTTGGTCATCGCGGCCTGGCTGCGCGTGTTACGGGCATCGACGCGGAACTCAACCCGGCGGATGCCGGCATCGAAGGCGCGAGCGAGCATCATGTCCTTGCATCGCCGGTTGAAGCCGGTGCCGCGCAGCGACGGGCGATAATAAGTGCCGCCGATTTCGAGCATCTGGCGGCTGGCGTCGATCCCGAGAAAACTCGACATGCCCGCCAGCTGGTCGCCGTCGAACAGGACGAAGGTACGGTTACGGCTGCTGCTGCGATAAAGATCGATGCTGGCGTCGAAACCGTCGGGCCCGAAGTTATTCGCGTAAAGCTGCCAGATATCGTCATCTTCGGCGCAGGCATCGCGCAGCGCATCGCGATGATGTTCGGCGAACAACTCGGCGCGGCACTGGTCGCCGCTCATCGGTCCGTCGAGCGTAGACATCATCGGCGAGCCGCCAATTTGCGAATGCGGTTGGCCCAAGCATCGGCGAGATACACCGTCCCATCGGGTCCGATCGCGATATCGTGCCCAAGCACGTCCCCGTTCGTGGCGGTGGCGGCGGTGAATGTCCCGATGACTCGCCCCGCAGCCGTCAGGTGAATTACTCGCGCCCGGGTCCGGTCGGGTTGGAAGCCGCCATCGACGACGTAGATCGACCCGTCGGGCGCGACCGTCACGCCATAGGGATCGCCCAGGCGATCGGTTCCCCATTCCGACAAGTATCGGCCATTTGAGTCGAATATCTGCAGCCGGTTATTCTCGCGGTCCGCAACATAGACCTGACCGCTTCGATCGACGGCAATTCCGTGCGGCAGGTCGAACTGCCCTGGCCCCTTGCCGGGGACCCCCCATTCACCGAGGTAACGGCCTTCGCGGGTAAAGCGCACGACCCGCGTGTTTTTATAGCCGTCGCTGACATAAACCGTGCCGTCGGGCCCGAACGCGACATCGGTAGGCCGGTTGAAATGCGCCCGATCATTCCCGGCTTTACGAAATTCGCCAAGAGTCAGGAGCAGCCGACCGGCGGGACTGAACTGACGCACCTGATGCGCGCCGACGTCGGTGACCCAAACATTCCCCGAGGCATCGAGCGAAAGCCCGTGGGGCATGATGAACAGGTTTTTCCCCCAGCCCGCGATAAGACGGCCGTCTGCATCCGCGATTGCGATCGTGTCTTCGGCAATCGGTTCGACCGGAAAAGGCTCTACCCACTTCCGGCTGGCACGATGGAAGATGTAGAGCTTTCCGTCGCGGTCGACGTCGATGCCGGTCGCCTGTCCCAGCGATTGGCCGGCTTCCAGCCGCGGCCAAGGCCCGGCGTCCCGCAGGTTCAGCGACCCTGCCTGTGGCGCTGAAACGCTTGCTGTCGTGCAAGCAGCCAGCATAGCAGCGGAGACCAGGGATAGCCATTTCACGATGTGTTGCACGACTCGGCTCCTGCCTAATGGCTGACGGTGTTCGAAGGACGTGAGGCTGTCGAGTGGGGTTAGTCCTTGCCGATATCCTGCGCGACATGCGGTTTGCGCAGCAAGGTGTCGATCTTGCCGCCTTCGTCGAAGCTTTCGTCGGCGCGGAATTTGAGCCTGGCGGCATATTTGAGGCGGACGCGGGTGGCGACCTCGCGCTGGAGGAAGGCGGTGTTGGTGCGCAGCGCCTTGAGCACCGTCTCCTCTTCCTGGCCGAGCAATGGCTTCACGAACACCAAAGCGTGGCGCAAGTCGGGTGACATGCGGACCTCGGTGACGCTGACGAGGTGGCTTTGAAGCGTGTCGTCGTGGACATCGCCGCGGGCGAGGATGTCGCTCAAGATGTGGCGCACTTGCTCGCCGACGCGGAGCAAGCGGACCGAGCGGCCTTCGGGGGTTTCGACTTTTCGCATGGCAGGCCCTCACCCCAACCCTCTCCCGCATGCGGGAGAGGGGGAATATCGTTATAGCGTCCGTGCGCGCTCTTCCGTTTCGAACACTTCGAGATTGTCGCCGGCCTTGATGTCGTTGGTGTCGGCCAGCAGCACGCCGCATTCCATGCCCGCATTGACCTCCTTCACGTCGTCCTTGAAGCGGCGCAGCGAGGAGATGGTGGTCTTGGAGACGATGACATCGTCGCGCGTGAGACGGGCGTGAAGGCCCTTGCGGATGACGCCTTCGAGGACCAGTAGCCCGGCGGCCTTGTCGCGCTTGCCCGCGGGGAACACCTCGCGCACTTCGGCGCGGCCGACGACGGTCTCGATGATCTCGGGGCCAAGCTCGCCCGCCATCGCTTCGCGGATCCAGTCGGTCAGGTGATAGATCACGTCGTAATAGCGCAATTCGACCTTGTTGCGGGTCGCCACTTCGCGCGCCTTGGCGTTGGGACGGACGTTGAAGCCGATGATCGGCGCGCCCGACGAGGCGGCCAGCGTGACGTCGCTTTCGGTGATCGCGCCGACGCCCGAGTGAAGCACGCGAACCTTGATCTCGTCGGTCGAGATGCGGTGAAGCGCATGGACGATCGCTTCGGTCGAGCCCTGGACGTCACCGCGCACGACGATCGGGAATTCGATGACCGTCGAAGCACGATCGGCGAACAGATTCTCGAGGCTGATC
>JBKJNP010000250.1:0-6757 GCA_046593565.1 Sphingomicrobium sp.
ATTGTTCGAAGGTCACGCCAAGGCGCGCTCGCAGACCGACAATCTCGGCGTGCTGGTTCCCAATCTGATCGAGGCCATGTTCACCGGCTTCCCCGGCCGCAGCGGGGAAAAGGTCCGCATCACCGTTCCGCCCCCCGCCAAGCGCGCGGGCTAGGCCAGCAATTTTCGAGCGTGGGAATAGATGGCCCGTCCGGAGCAATCCGGGCGGGCTTTTCTTTTGCCCCGCCTCGACGATCCCCGACTTGCGGAGGCTCAACCATCTGATACCCTTGCCCGATGTTGCTTATCCTTGCGGCCCTCGCTGCCTCCACCTCCGCCGCGCAAACCCCCGTCCCGTCCGACGATGGGGCGGTGATCACCGTCACCGCGCGGCGCATCGGCGTTCCGGTGTGGCGGGTGCGAAACGGCACCTCGACCATCGTTCTGGTCGGCACCATCCCCGACATTCCCGAGGCCACAAGCTGGAACGCGAGGGCGCTCGACTCGGCGATCGGCCAGTCGCGCCGGATATTGTATCCGCAGACCGTCGGCCTGACCGCGAACCGGATCGGGCTCGATTGGTGGATGAATCGCTGGGCCAGGCAGTCGCGCCTCCCCGCCGCTCAGACATTGTCGACGATGCTCGACCCCGCGACCCGGGCGCGCCTCGTCCGCCTGGCCAGCGCAAACCGGGTCGCGCGCGATTGGGATAATGTTCACCCGTTGCACCTTGCGCTCAAGATGCAGGCCGACCTGCGCGATTCGACCGCGATGGGGCCCAACCTCGACGAAGCGGTCGAGGCGTCGATCAAGGCCCACAAAGTCTATCGCGTGCCAATTGCGCGGACCGATGCCGAGCCGGTGATGCGCCGCCTGTTCGCGTCAAAGCCACAGGAACATGTCGCCTGCCTAAAGGCCACGCTCGCCGTGGTCGAGGCCGGGCCGGATGAACTCCGCCGTCGATCCAGCGCCTGGGCCGACCGCGAAGTGATCGCCGCCATCGCCTCGCCCGTTCAGGCGATCGAAACCGCCTGCTGGCCCGCCAATGGCGGCAAGGCGGTTGATCCCAACCTGTTCGCGGAGGTCACCAGGACGCTGAAACGCAAGGGCGCGACGCTGGCAGTAATCAATCTCGATACGCTGGCACGGCGCGGTGGCTTGCTCGACAAACTCGAGGCGGCCGGGATGGTGATCGACGGGCCGGGCTGGAAATAGGCCGGTCTGGAAATAGGCGGCTGGGAGGCAATTGGTCCTCCCCCGCCGCGGGTGCTGGCGGGGGAGGTCGGCGCCGAAGCACCGAGACGATATGGTCGCTCAGCCCTCGAGCTGGCGGGTCAGCAACCGGATGTCGGCATCAAGCTCGGCATCGGCGGCACGCAATTTCTCGATCTGCTTGACCGCGTGGATCACCGTCGTGTGGTCGCGCCCACCAAACCGCCGGCCGATGTCGGGCAGCGACTTGGGGGTCAATTGCTTGGACAGATACATTGCCACCTGCCTCGGTCGCGCCACTTCGCGCGCGCGGCGGGCCGAGGTCATCTCGGCCTTGCGAATGCGGTAATGCTCGGCGACCTGGGTCTGGATCTCGTCGATCGAAATCCGCCGCTGATTGGCGCGTAGCACATTGGCCAGCACCTCCTCGACGAACGGCAAGTCGATCGTGCGACCGGTCATCATCGCATAAGCGGCGATGCGGTTGAGCGCGCCTTCCAGTTCGCGGATCGAATTGGTCAGCCGGCGGGCGAGGAATTCGATCACCGGCTGGGTCATGCTGATGCCCGGCAGCCCCGCCAGTTTGGCGGTCAGGATGTTGAGCCGAAGCTCATATTCGGCCGGATTGATGTCAGCCACCAGCCCCCACGACAGGCGCGACAGGATTCGCGGGGCGATCCCGTCCAGGTCCTGCGGCGCGCGGTCGCTGGTGATCACCAGCCGCCGTCCGGCGGTGATGATCTCGTTCATGGTGTGGAAGAACTCTTCCTGGGTCGAATCCTTGCCGGCGATGAACTGGACGTCGTCGATCAGCAGCAGATCGGCCGAGCGCAGCCGCCCCTTGAAGCCGATCGTGTCATTCTCACGCAATGCGCGGACGAACTCGACCATGAACTTCTCGGCCGACATCGACACGACTCGAGCAGTCGGGCGGCGAGCAAGGAAGTCCTGTCCGATGGCATGGAGCAAATGGGTCTTGCCGCGCCCGGTGCCGCCGTGGATGAACAACGGGTTGAAGGCTACCTGGTCGGCGGTTGCCAGCGTCTTGGCGGCGGTCGCAGCGACCTCATTGGCCTTACCGATGACGAACGTGTCGAAGCGGTAGCGCGGGTCGAAATTGGGCGCATCGGGATCGCGCGGCCCGGCTTTGGGCTCGGGCGCGGGAATTTCCTCGAGGATCAGCAGAGGCGACGGACGCGGCCCGCCCTCGGCGGCAGCGATTCGTACGTTGCGAACGATCGGGAGCACCGTCTTCCACGCCAGCGCCAGGCGCTCGCCGAAATGCGAACGGACCCAGTCGGCCATGAACTTGGACGGCAAGATGAGGTCGAGCTCGCCGGTGTCGGCGTCAAACTCGCCAAGTTCGGCGGGCTTCAACCAGCCATCGAAAGTGCGCGCCCCGCAATCGCGGCGAAGGCCGGTGCGGATTTGCTCCCAGGCGGCGGCCAGAGGTGTTTCCAGCGACTCCATCGAGCCCTGATCAATCACCGTTCCTGGCTCCACTTCGTGCACCTTCTGGCGCCTCCCCATAGTTCGTTTCCGCAGGCACAAGCCTAGGGTTGCGTCGGACTACAGAGTCGCGACGCCCCAAACTGCTTCTGCGCGGTGCCCCCCCAGCAGAATCACTGCGGAGCCGACGTTTTTGGGAGCATGGGGGCGCGTGTTCAAGCGGCTTTTTTCAAAAAAGTGAAATAAAGTCTATTGACAGTGAAAAGCCGAGGAAATCCGTTAATTCGGCAGAAAACTGCCAAAATCCTGTGACGAAAAAATTACGGCTTTATGCGAATCGCGGGAAATGCAGGACTTTTTGCCCAGCGCAACGATTCGCGAATCGAACGGGCCCCCGGATCGCTCCGGAGGCCCGTTTCAAGTCGGGACTGACTGGACCAACCGATCTGCCGCTCTAACCGAGCGACGCGACTCGCTTGGTCAGGCGCGAGAATTTGCGGCTCGCTGTATTCTTGTGGATCACGCCGCGGGCGACGCCGCGCATCAATTCCGGCTGCGCTTTGTTGAGCGCGTCGCGGGCTTCGTCCTTCTGACCGGCGTCGAGCGCCGATTCGACGGCCTTGATGAAAGTCCGGATGCGGCTGACCCGCGCTCCGTTGATCAGCGCGCGATTGGCGTTGCGGCGGATGCGCTTCTTGGCTTGCGGCGTGTTCGCCATGAATATTCCTCGAATGTCTTGCGATGAAAAGTAAAGCGGTGCGCGCCACAGGGGCCGCACCGGCGTGCCGTCCCCCTAGCGACAAGGGCGATTCGGGTCAACAGCCGCCGCTTACCGCTGGCAGGCGGGGCAGTAAAAGGTCGAGCGGCCACCCTGAACGATTCGCCTGACCACGCCGTCGCAGCCGCCGCGACACGGCTCGCCCTCTCGGCCATAGACGTCGAACGCCTTCGAAAAATAGCCCAATTCTCCGTCTGGCGCCGCAAAGTCGCGCAGGCTCGATCCGCCCGCCGCAATCGCTTCCTCCAGCACTGCCGGGATCGCCAAAGCCAGCGCGTCGAGCTTCGCCCGGCTGACCCGCCCCGCCGCTTTCTTCGGGTTGATCCGCGCCCGGAACAGCGCCTCGCACACATAGATATTGCCCAGCCCGGCGATGATCCGCTGATCGAGCAGCATCAGCTTGATCGCCGCCTTGCGCCCCGCCAGCCGGTGCTTGAGCCACCCGCCGTTGATCGTCCCGCCCAAGGGTTCAGGCCCGAGCGCCTTGAACGCCGGCCAATCGAACAAAGCGTCGCTCGCCACCAAGTCGACCGAGCCGAATCGCCGCGCATCGTTGAGTGCGACTATCCTGCCCTCCCCCGTCTCGATCAGCAGATGATCGTGCGCGCCGAGCTTGACCGGGTCGATCCGCCAGTGACCGGACATGCCGAGATGGAAGATCATCGTATCGCCGCGGTTCGTCGCGATCAGCCCGTATTTCGCGCGCCGCGACAGGCCGGTCACGGTCGCCCCAGTCAGCCGTTGGCCAAGATCGTCGGGAAACGGCCGTCGCAAATCCCCGCGCCGCAGTTCGACCCGTGCGATGCGCTGACCATTGAGCACGCGCTCCAGTCCGCGAACAGTCGTTTCGACTTCAGGCAATTCCGGCATTGCCCGCCTATGGCAAGCAGCGGCCTTCCCCGCTAGAGCCGCCCCCATGAGCGATAAGGTCAATTTCGGCGATCAGCTGGTCACGCCACAGGAAAAAACCGAGCGGGTCGGCGCGGTCTTCTCGTCGGTCGCGCGGCGCTATGACATGATGAACGACCTGATGTCGGGCGGGATGCACCGGCTGTGGAAAGAACGCTTCGTCAATCGCGTCAAACCGCGTCCGCAGGAGCGCATTCTCGACATGGCCGGCGGTACCGGCGACATCGCCTTCCGAATGGCCGCGCGCGGCGCTTTGGTCACGGTCAGCGACATCAATGCTGACATGCTCGCCGTCGGCCAGGATCGCGCTGCCGCGAAGAACATCGAGGGCCTGACCTGGCGCCAAGAAAATGCCGAGAGTTTGAGCTTCGCCGATGCCAGCTTTGACGCCTACACCATCGCCTTCGGCATCAGGAACGTGACCGACATCCCAGCCGCGATGCGCGACGCCCACCGCGTGCTCAAGCGCGGCGGCCGCCTGTTTGTGCTCGAATTCTCGACCAGCGAATGGCCCGGCTTCGGCAAGCTCTACGAGCGCTATTCGGACGCCGTCATCCCGCGAATCGGCAAGGCCGTTGCGGGCGATGAAGAAAGCTATCGCTACCTGGTCGAATCGATTCGCCGCTTCCCGAAACCCGACGCGTTCCGGGCAATGATCGCCGACGCCGGCTTCGCGCAGGCCCGGGTCGAACCGATGCTCGGCGGGCTGGTCTGCATCTGGAGCGGGTGGAAGATTTGACCACCGCGACGACCCATCTCTTCCGCCTCCTCAAATGGGGCCGGACGCTGGCGCGGCACGGCGCGCTGCAGGGGATCGAGGCCGATCCGCTGACACCGCCCAATGTTCGCCGCCTTGCCCGTGTCGCCCGCTTTGGCCTGTCGATGCCGACCGAGCCCGACTATGCCACCGCGTTGAAGGCCATCGGCCCGGCCGCGATCAAGCTCGGCCAGGCGCTCGCCACCCGCCCCGATCTCGTGGGGTTGGCCGCCGCCGACAACCTCCGCCAGCTGCAGGACGATCTCCCGCCCGAACCCTACGACCGCATCAAACCCGCGATCGAGGCCGCACTCGGCGGGCCGGTCGAGCAATTCTTTTCCTCGATCGACCCGGTCGCCGTCGGTGCCGCCTCGATCGCCCAGGTCCATCGCGCGGTCACGACCGATGGCCGCCACGTCGCGATCAAGGTGCTCCGCCCCAACATCGAGGAGGAATTCGACCGCGCGATCGAAACCTATGAATGGGCCGCTGCCCATGTCGAACTGCTGGGCGGCGAGGCCGAGCGGCTGCGCCCGCGCCTCGTCGTCGCTTACTTTCGCCAGTGGGTCCGCCGCGAACTCGACCTGACCC
This sequence comes from Sphingomicrobium sp., assembly GCA_046593565.1. Lineage (GTDB taxonomy): Bacteria > Pseudomonadota > Alphaproteobacteria > Sphingomonadales > Sphingomonadaceae > Sphingomicrobium. The sequence continues at coordinate 5,676 of JBKJNP010000250.1, forward strand.
GCGAGGCCGCGTCCGCGTCCGAACTCAAGCAAAATATGGTCGCCGAGCCGGGCTTCTACATCCCCGAGATCGATTGGCGCCGGACCGCGCGCCGCGTGCTCACGCTCGAATGGCTCGACGGCATCAAGCTGACCAATCGCGACGCGGTGATCGCCGCCGGGCACGATCCCAAGGCGCTGGCCGCAATCCTGGTCCGCGGCTTCCTTCGCCAGGCGGTGATCGACGGCTACTTCCACGCCGATCTCCACCAGGGCAATCTGTTCGCCATGCCCAATGGGCAGCTGGCAGCGATCGATTTCGGGATCATGGGCCGGATCAACCGCCAGGCGCGATTGTGGCTAGCTGAAATCCTCTACGGCCTGATCACCGGCAATTACGAGCGCGTCGCGCAGATCCACTTCGAAGCCCAATATGTCCCCTCGCATCATGACGTCGCCGAATTCGCCACTGCCTTGCGCGCCGTCGGCGAGCCGATCCGCGGGCTCCCGGTCAAGGAAATCAGCGTCAGCAGGATGCTCGACGGCCTGTTCACCATCACCCGCGACTTCGACATGCAGACCCAGCCCCATCTTCTATTGCTGCAAAAGACGATGGTGATGGAGGAAGGCGTCGCCACCGCGCTCGATCCCGACATCAACATGTGGGAAACGTCCGAGCCGTTCCTCAAAGAATGGCTCCGCTCCGAGCTCGGCCCCGAAGCTTATTATGCCGACCGCATCGTCGACACGGTGCGCGCGCTGAAACGCCTGCCCGACCTGATCCGCAAGATCGACGCCAGCTACCCCGACCCCGGCGCCGCCCCGCCCCCGCCGCCGCTGTCGGAGGTGACGATGATCCAGCGGCCACGGTGGTTGGGCTATGCGTTTACGGCGACGATTGCCGGTGCTGCTGGTGCGGCGATTGCCATGGCCCTACTCGGCTAAAAACTGACCCATTCTCCCCGCCCCTATCGCCCGCCCCCACTTATCTGTAGGGGCCTTCGCATATGCAACATCCGAATCTCCATCCGTCGCTCGCCGCGACGCTCGCCGCGCGTTCCTATGACACGCTGACCGAAGTCCAGTCGGCGGTCATCGCCGACG
>JBKJNP010000254.1:0-5126 GCA_046593565.1 Sphingomicrobium sp.
ATGCTTTTACTTCGCAATATCCGTAACGGGCAGCCGCCGGGGTAGTGAAGGAGATAGCGCTCACCATCGCCAAAGCCACGAACCCAATACGCATACCCACCCCCCATCGATTCACCTGCCGCGGGTATGGCACGCGAAACCGCATTGTCGAGCAATCATCGCCCCTACCGCTCCATCGCCGTTTGGGCGGCCTTTGCATCCCCCGCGTCGATCTTGGCGATCGCGGCTTGCGCGTTTTTGGCGGCGGCGCGGCCGTGGGGGTCGAAGGCGATCGGGACCAGTGCCTTGCGCGCTTCGGCGAGCTTGCCGTCGCGAAGATATTGGTAGGCGGATTGCATGCGTAAGCCCGTGTCCTGCGGCGCGAGATCACTTGCGTAATGGAGCGCGGCGACGGCGTTGGGGCTTGGTCGGCCGCTGTCGCGGGCATAGGCCGAATGGAACAGCATCAACGGCTCGGGATCCTCGCTGTCGATCTTGTTGGCCTTGCTGAACCAGGCGCGTGCATCGGCAAAGGTCTTGCCCTTCTCGTCCATCGCCGCCCTCTCGAGGATGGCGCGGCCCTTGTAGATCATCGCGTCGACCGATTGCGGACTGGCGGCGAGCGCGCGATCGGCCGCCGCTTCGGCAGCGGCATATTGCGCCGATTCAAATTCGGCCTCGGCCAGCGTGACCTGGGCCAGCGCATCGGCGGGGTATTTGGCGGCAAGGGCGCGGATCGCCTGCACCAGCGCCGGCATTTCGGCCTTGGGAACGCCGGCCTTCAATGGCATGCGCAGCGGCATGATCGCCGCCGCGCCGGGGGTCAAAGCTTCGACCGCCACCGGGCCGACCGGAAGCGCCGCCGCGGCAATCTTGAAGGCCGCCATCCGCCCGCGCCCGATGTAGCCGTGCAGATTGCGATCGAGCAGCGCGAAATCGCCGAACGCGCTCCTCGCTGCGGCCAGCGAATTCTTGCCCGCCGCAATGTCCTTCAGATAAAGCTGGATCTGGCCTTTGCGGGCTGGCTCGAACGTCAAATAATGGGTCAGCAGCCAGCTGCGGGCGTAGAGCGCTTCCCACTCGGGCTCGCTCAGGCGATCGTAATCGGCGGCGAGCATCTTTTCGAGTGGGAAGGTGCGCTTGTCGTCGACCGCGCCGGCGCGGCCCAAAGCGGCGCGGCCGAGCATCACCGATCCGTCCTTGCCGAATGTGGCGGTCGACATGAATTCGGCGAACCCTTCCGAATACCACATCGGCACCGGCTCATTGAGGTCGAAGTACATCAGATGATGGGCATATTCGTGGAAGAAGGTCGACTGGTCGTCGGGGTCGTATTCGCTCGCGCGCTTGGGCACGACCGCGATCGATCCTTCGGCCCGGCCCGAATAGAAACCGGCGAGGTTGGGGGTGAGGTTGGGCGTGGCGGCCGCGAGCTTTTGCACCGCCTTCATGTCGGGCACGACGAACACGGTCAGGCGGTTGCCGTCGCCGACCCTGGGATCGGCCATGCCCCGCACCTGGCGCACGGCCTTGTCGAATTTTTCGAGCTTGGCGGCGAAGGCGCTGAGTTTCGCGGGGGTTTCGTCGGCGTAGATCACGAAATGCGGAGTGCTCGCCTTGTGCCACGCGGCGGCGGCCGGCGCCGAGACAAGGGTGGCGAGCAAAGCGCCACCGAGCAGAATGTAACGCATGAACGACCCCCTCCCAAGGATCCGGCGGGATTGCATTAACATGCAGCGAAGGGATTGCAATCTAAGCGGAAGTTGAGGCAGCGGAGCGACGTTCGAAGCGCCATTTCTGATAGGCTTGGGCAAGAAGCATTGTCAGCAGCAAAACATAGGCCGCCCAAAAATACCGACCGGGCGAAAACGCGAGCGAAACGGCGAGACCGAAAGCCATGGCCACGGTCCAACACAGGAGGCCGCTCCAACTCATTCGGGCGAGCCTTCGATGCTTCATGAAATTGCGATCGCGTGGTGCGCCTTCTGGATTTCGACCCTTAAATAGTCGAACAATCCATCGTTCATGCGCTTCCGAAATGGTCATCGAAGTGACCATCGCAACGACAAAGGTTACCGTGGTTCCGAGCGTGGTTCCGAGCGTGCCGGGCCATTCGCCCATCAACACACTTGGCACCGTGAAGAGAGCCAAAACCAACGCCCCAAGAAATAGGGCAATTCTGATTCTGCCCTTCTCATATCGTTCGATGACGCGATCATATTCGTCATGGCTGAGCGCAACCGGGGCCTTCCAGCCATCGCGATAATATAGCCAACGCGGGCCGTCCCACTCGAAATGGTCGGAAATCCGAGATAGGGAACCGGCCCATCATCGCCGCGGTCGATATTGCCCATGCCTCACTCCTGCCCTTGCCGGCCCGCTTCGCCAATGGCATGGCGCGCTCGCCATTGGAGCGGGCGCTTAGCTCAGTTGGTAGAGCGCTTCCTTTACACGGAAGATGTCGGCGGTTCGAGCCCGTCAGCGCCCACCAGTGACGCAGCGCGACCATCCGGGGGATCGTCACTACTCAAACTCAGCCTGGTCGGGGAAAAGCGAGCACGAGCATCCGAAGCGCAGCGCAGGGATTATCGGTGCGCGCAGGATTGCCGGCGGCAATTCGAGCATGATGTTCCGGAGAAAATTGGAAGTGGTGCGACGATTCGGAAAGCAATCCGAAGCCGGTCACTCAATATGCCTCGCCGACGATCCTGGCGATCACCTCAATCTCCGCGACATCGAGTTGAATGATTTTGCCTGGATGGAACTGGCGGAGTTCGACTGCTCTTCCGGACCGCCGAACCAGTTCGCCGATTAGCCCCAACTGACGCCCATCGTTGGTCTGCCCAAGCGTCACCAGCACATCGTCGTTGATCGCCACCGGCGCCAAGACAGAGACGATAATCTGTCTGCCCGGCCGAAACCGCGGCCACATCGAATCGTTAGGCATGGTGATAGCGAAAGCCCCCCGATCCGTCGCCAAGCTTGCCGGGCGCGCCAGGCTCTCGATCTTTCGTGAATGATCGATCACCAGGCAGTCAACCACGCTGTCTATGAATTGAGTTGTTGACGTTGTGCTCCATAGGACTGGGATCCGCGGCATGGGCGCGCCCCGCCAGCCGGATGCGCCATGCTCTCCAACCAAGCCTATTGCTTCCCAATTCCCAGGCTCGGGCGCCGTCTTGCCGATCCGCAGCGCCTCGAATTCGGCCAGCGACGAACCGGCAGCGGCGAGCAGCTTTTCAAGCGTCCGGCGCGACGGATTATCGTGACGCTTCATATCGGCCCAAACCGTACGACTTACCCCGGCCAACACTGCCCAGCCATTGGGGCTCACGCCGTCGGGTTTGAACCGCATCAGATCGTCATGGACCGACACACCGTAGCCTTTCGCCGACATGCCCGGCTATCATTCACAACCTCGCTCCAAACAACATCCAAAATGGATCAAACATCTTTTGACCATGTTAGACTTGTCTGACATTCTTGCTGCATGACGTATCAAGCAGCTTTCGGCTGGCCCGCTTCCGCGAAGTACGCTCGCATCGCCCCGCTGGCTTGCGGCGACAGTTCGACGAACACGCGGCGGCCGTCGTGGGGGTCGGCGCGGCGGACGAACAGCCCGCTGTCGGTCATCGATTTGATCCACCTGAGCGCGGTGGTCGCGGGCACGGCGGCGGCAATGCACAACGAGCTGACCGGGACGCGGTGTTGGGCGAGCTCGGCCTGGAGAAGGTCGAGCAGCATGTCCCACGCCGGATCGGCGAACATCAACTCGTCGAAGAAGCGCGCGCGCAGCCGGCGCGCGCGGATCACCGAGCGGACCACGTCGACGCTCAAGGGCGGGGCATCCTTTGGCGGTTCGACCAGGCGGAGCGCGGTCGGACCGGTCTCGTCGGTGGTCGAGGAAAGGCGCGCGAGGGTCGCGGCGATGCGCCCCATTTCGTCGGACAACTGGCGCAGCCGAACGGCATTGTCGCGCCCGACGTCGCTAACCCGCGCCACCTGGTCGACGCGGGAAAGCGCGACCGCGAGCGCGGCGGCGCGCGACGCGTCGTCGGGGTCAATCAATATCTGCGACCGGCCCTGGTCAAGCCGAGCGAACAGTAGGTCGATCATCGACGGCGGGGCGCTGGCGACGACTGCCGCTTCCCCCGTTCCGGCAAGCCGGGCCAAGCGGTCGAGCAGGGCATCCGACGGAATGGTGGCATCGTCGGCCCATTCGATCCACACCAATCCGAGCGCAATTTGCTGATCGAGCCGGTCGGCGGCACCATCGAGCGATCCCTGCCCGGCCAGCCGCACCCCAGCGGCATTCAGCAGTGCTGCCGCCTGGCTCACTACTGCGGGATCGTCGGCGAACAGCAAAGCGGGCTTGCCCGTGCCATAGTGGAGCGGCGGAGCAATAGGGGTGGGCTCGATTCGGGTCATGACACTACCTAGCCGTAGAAAGAACCGAGCAGGTGGTTATTGGCACCAAACCGGCGCCAAGTCAGAACTAATTTTGGTCCGTTTCGGTAAGAGTGACATATTACGGTAACGAAACTGCTATCAAGTGAATGTGAATCCTCCGGTGAAAGCTAGCACCCTCCAATGACCGATATTAGACCCTGCCTTGCGGGATGCGATCAAGCACTCGCCGAGGCGGATTTGCTGATCGCCTGCCTAGCCGACTTTCCCGCCTCGCTTGAGCCCGAACTGGCCGCGACCCGCCAGCGAATCGCCGTGCTGCGGCGCGAGGTCGAACGATTGCGAGGGAAAACAGCTCTCCCGCCGCGGAGAAAGACGCATCCGAATTGGACCGATCTCTCCAGCACCGGGTCGCCGTGGTGCCCGCCTGGCTCCGGCCCTGCCGGCGGAGTGTCGATCGACGGCGTCTAGTCCACGAAGGATTCGAGATACGGCGCGATCGGCGGCGCTTGCCAGCCCGCGGTGGCGCAGAAGCCGCGGTTGAGAAAGACTTTCTTGCCATAGGCCAATGGCGTGCCGTCGGGCCCGTCGACCCTGCCCCCGGCGGCGAGCAGGATTGCGTGACCCGCGGCGGTGTCCCACTCGCTGGTCGGGCCGAGCCGCGGATAGATGTCGGCGCGACCCTCGGCGACGAGGCAAAATTTAAGTGACGAGCCGACCGACACATAGTCGCACTCGCC
>JBKJNP010000285.1:0-3284 GCA_046593565.1 Sphingomicrobium sp.
CGCGGAACCGACCCGCGGTAATCTCCTCCGCCAGATCGCTCGACGTCGCCGACAATACGCGGACGTCGACCTTGACCGGCCGTTGCCCGCCGACCCGGGTATAGCTCTGGTCGGTCAGCACGCGCAGCATCTTGGCCTGGGTATTGGCTGGCATGTCGGCAATCTCGTCGAGGAACAATGTCCCGCCATGCGCCTGTTCGAGCAGCCCCGGACGCGCCACGCCCTCGCTCTCGACTCCGAACAATTCCTCTTCCATCCGCTCGGGGCTCATCATCGCCGCCGACACGGTGATGAACGGCGCCGCCGCGCGCGGGCTCCAATTGTGGATCGTGCGCGCGGCAATCTCCTTGCCGACCCCGGCCGGGCCGGTGATCAGCACCCGGCTGCCGGTCGGCGCGACCCGTTTCAGGGTGGCGCGGACATTGTTGATCGCCACCGACGACCCGCCAAGCTGGTCGTCCTGCCCGAATTGCTGGCGGAAGGCGGCATTTTCACGCCGCAGCCGATCGGTTTCGGTCGCACGGGCGACCATGTGGAGCAATTTGCCGGCTTCGAACGGTTTCTCGATGAAGTCTACCGCGCCCTCGCGGATCGCCGCCACCGCCGTGTCGAGATTGCCATGGCCGGAGATCATGATCACCGGCAGCGTCGGGTCGCGCTGCTTGACCGCCTCGAGGATCTGCAGGCCGTCGAGCCGCGACCCCTGGAGCCACACGTCGAGCAGCACCAGGCTGGGCCGCCGGTCCTCGATCGCGTTGAGCGCCGAATCGCTGTCGGCCGCAGTTCGCACCGCATAGCCTTCATCCTCCAGCACACCGGCGACGAGGTCGCGGATATCGGCTTCATCGTCCACAACGAGCACATCAAGCGCCATCGATCGGGCCTTCCTCTACAGCTTCCCCGTGTTCCCCGTCAGTTCCGTCGTCGATCTCGCCAGCCTGCCCCGCCAGCCGCTCGGCATCGAACGCGATCCGGACATGCGTTCCGCCGCCCCCGCGATCGAGGAAGGCGATGTCGCCGCAATGTTCCTCGACGATCTTCTTGACGATCGCCAGTCCCAGCCCCGTCCCGCGGACCCGGGTCGTCATATAGGGTTCGGTCAACCGCTCGCGGTCGGCGGGCAGGCCGACGCCGGTATCGTTGACGTCGATCACCACTTCGCCCTTGGCCTCGCGCACCCGCACGTCGACACGGTCGCCGTCGAAGTTGGTTTCGCCACGATTACGCCGGACTTCAATCGCTTCGACCGCATTCTTGACGACATTGGTGAGCGCCTGGCTCAACTGCCGCCGGTCGCAGATCAAGGGGATGTCGGCCTTGGCAGGATCGATGCCGAACGCGATTCCCGGGTGCGCGACCTCGTGCAGGAACAGGGCCGCGCGGGCGATCTCGTGGATATTCTCGGCCTTGAACACGGGTTTGGGCATGCGCGCGAAATTGCTGAATTCGTCGACCATGTTGCGAAGGTCGCCGACCTGGCGGATGATCGTCCCGGTCAGCCGCTCGAACACTTCCGGATCCGACGTCACTTCCGCGCCATACCTCCGCTGCAGCCGCTCGGCGGCGAGCTGGATCGGGGTCAGCGGGTTGCGGATTTCATGGGCGATGCGCTGGGCAATGTCGGACCAGGCGGCGCGGCGCTGGTCGGTCAACTGGTCGGTGATATCGTCGAAGGTCAGCACCGTGCCGTCGGCATAGCGAACGCGCTTGACCGCCAGCGTGCGCTGCCCGCCTTCGGCCGCGACCACGACATTTGCGTCGCGCGCTTCGCCGGTCATGAATTCGGCAAGATCGGCCGATATGTCCTTGAGATTGCGCCCTTCGATCTCTTCGCCCTCGGGTTCGAGAAGATTCTCGGCCGAGCGATTGACGAGCAGGATGCTGCCGTCAGCATCCAATGCAACCACCCCCGCGGTGACGCTCGACAACACCGCCTCGATGAACGCGCGGCGGGTCTCGAGCTGCTCGTTGGCACTCACAAGGGCCCCGGTCTGCTCCTGCAGGCGCCCGGTCATGCGGTTGAAGGCGGTCGACAGCAAAGCGATTTCGTCGGGTGGCTCGTGGACTGGCACCCGGGTCGAGAAATCTCCCTCTTCAACCCGACCCGCGGCGGCCACCAACTGGCCGACTGGGCGCACCAGTCGGTCGGCGATCTTCAATGCGGTGAAAATGGCGAGGCCGACGATCAGCAAGGCGCCGAGCAGGAGCGCGCCATTAAAGCGCAATTGGTAAAGTCGCGATCGATCGACCATCTCGCCATAGGTTTTCTGGACCTCGTCGGCGCGCTTGATCTGCTTCTGGAATTCCGGATCGAAGACGCGGGCGGCATAGACATAGGTGCCAGGCGCATAGTCGAGGTGGGCCAAGGCGCCGATCCGGTCGTTACTGTTGATCGCGACGCTTTCCTTGTCCGCCAGTTCCGCGATTTTGTCCTTTGTGATGACGCTTTCCAGCTGGCGATCATAGGGATCGACAAGGCCAAGCGATCGGACGACTCCTTTCGCGTCTACCTGGACGATAATCGCCTCTGACAATTCACGCTGAAGCACTTGCCGCCCGAATCCGTCGGCGAACAGGGGATCGTCGATCGAGACCTCGCGAAGATAATTGGCGAGATCGCCGCTCATCGTCACGGTCTGTAACGAAACCCGTTCGACCTCGCGCGAATAAGTGGTGCGCGCCAGTTCGACGCTATTCTCGATCATCCCCCGCGCACGGTCCGAGAACCAGAATTCCAGCCCCGACTGGAATAGCAAGGAAGCGAAAATCGCCACCATCACGGTCGGCACCGCGGCGATGACCGAGAACAAAGCCACTAGCCGGGTGTGCAATCGCCCGCCGGCCAGCCCGCCTTTCTCCGCCCGTGCCATCGCCACCTTGCGTGACAGCAGCACCATCAGCGCGATCGCCGGGATCAGATTGGCGATCAGCAGCAGTGCAATCAGCGGCGGTGACAGGAAGGTCCCGGGCTGGCCGCTGTTGACCAACACATTGACGCTGAACAGCAGCATCGCGGCGAGGAAGATGATCAGCCCGATCGTCGCCCAGCGGTAAAATCGCCCGCTCTCACGCTCGCGCGATAGCCATTGTTCGGCGGTACGGATCAATCCTGAATCGGCGGTCGTCGCATCCATGCACAACCGCCCTAGCACGGACGAGTTGCATAAAAAACACAGTTGCTGCGCTGCCTCAGATCGGCCTCAGGCGGCCGCGCGCTCCAGCCAAGGCGCATAGAAATCGCGCAACATCTGGGTCACCGTGTCGGGGTCGTCGACCTGGTTCAC
>JBKJNP010000090.1:0-2967 GCA_046593565.1 Sphingomicrobium sp.
GCCCAGCCCGTCGATGTCCATCGCTCCGCGGCTGACGAAATGTTTCAATCTTTCAATGCGTTGCGCGGGGCAGATCAGGCCGCCGGTGCAGCGCACGTCGACCTCCCCATCCTCCGCCACCGCTTCCGATCCGCATTCGGGACAATGGTCGGGGAAGCCGTATGATGCTCGCAGTGCGACGCGAGTGAGGTTCTCCACCACCTGCGGGATGACATCCCCCGCGCGCTGGATTCGCACCCGATCCCCGACGCGAAGCCCGAGCCGCGCAATCTCGTCGCGATTGTGGAGCGTGACATTGGCGACGATCACGCCTCCCACCCCGACCGGCTTCAACCGACCCACCGGGGTCAGCTTGCCGGTCCGCCCGACCTGGATGTCGATCGCCAGCAGCTCGGTCTCGGCCTGCTCGGCGGGGAATTTGTGCGCCAGCCCCCAGCGCGGCGCCCGCCCGACCTGGCCGAGCCGCTCCTGCCAGTCGAGTCGGTCGACCTTGTATACCACCCCGTCGATATCGAACGGCAGGTCCGCGCGCTCTTTCTCGATCGCGGCATAATGGGCCAACGCCGCGTCGATATCGCCGACGGTCGCGAGCAAATCGCTGACTGGGAAGCCAAACCTCGCCAGTCGCGCCATTGCTTCGCTCTGCGTAACGCCAAGCGGGTCGGATAGTTCGCCCCAACCATGCGCCAGGAGCCGCAGCGGCCGCGCCGCCGTGATGCTCGGATCCTTCTGCCGCAGCGACCCTGCGGCGGCATTGCGCGGGTTGGCAAAGATCTTTCCGCCAGCCGCTTCCTGCCGCTCATTGAGCGCGGCGAAGTCGGCTTTCGACATATAGATCTCGCCGCGCACTTCGAGGATCGCTGGCGCGTCCTCAATACGTTGCGGAATTTCCGAAATCGTCCGCACGTTGGCGGTGACATCCTCGCCCACCGCGCCGTCGCCGCGCGTCGCGGCAAGCACCAGCTCGCCATTCTCATAGCGCAGCGAACAGCTCAGCCCGTCGATCTTGGGCTCGGCGGTCAGCACCACTTCCGCATCGGAAGGCAGCGACAGGAACCGCCGCACCCGACCCATGAAGTCGGCCACTTCCTCGTCGGAAAAAGCATTGTCGAGGCTGAGCATGGGCTTGGCATGGGCGACTTTGGCCAGACTGGAGGTCGGTGCCGCCCCCAGCCGCTTCGACGGTGAATCGGCGCGAACAAGATGCGGAAATTTCGCCTCGAGCTCGCGATTCTCCCGCACCAGCGTGTCATATTCCGCGTCCGAAATCTCGGGGTCATCGCGGTCGTGGTAGGCACGATCATGCTTGGCAATCAGCTTGGCCAGCTTCATCAGCCGGTTGGCGGCGTCGGCTTCAGACTTAGGCGCTTCGGTCATGCCAGCATCGCCGCCATCTTTGCGACGCTGTTCATGTTGCGCGCGGTGCCGGCCTTGACTGCCGGCAGCTTCAGGCGGGTCTTGCCGATGCCCTCGCCATAGCTGACGAAGATGGCGCGCGGCCCCAACGCCATGCGTTCTCCCACGACATCGCGCGCCTCGGCCAGCATCGCCGCTACCGGCTCGGCGGTGATGAAATGGGCCATCACCCGGTTCGGCGTGTCGTCGTCGAACGGATTGGCGGCGGCGGTCGCGGCCATCTCAGCGGCGGTGCGGACGAACACTGGCACGGGCTTTCTGAAAAAAGTTTCGAGCTTGGCCTCGATGCGTGCCTGCACCTCGGCTTCGGCAAGGTCGCTGTCGAACAACAGATTGCCGCTGGCGATGAAGGTACGGACGCTGGCAAAGCCGCAATCGTCGCCGATCCGCTTCAATTCGGCCATCGGCAATTTGCCGGTCCCGGCGACATTCATCGCGCGCAGAAGAGCGACATAGGCCGTCACGCCGCCTCCAGTAGTTTGGCCGCCTGCGCCCGGGCTTCGTCGGTAATCGCAGCGCCGGACAGCATCCGCGCAACTTCCTCGCGGCGTTCGTCGGCAGTCAGCTTGCGGACGGTGGTGCGGGTGCCGTCGGGGCCGTGGGCTTTCTCGATCCGGTAATGATGTGCCGCGCGCGCCGCGACCTGGGGTGAATGGGTCACCACCAATACTTGCGCATCGATCGCCAGCCGCGCCAGCCGTTCGCCGATCGCGCTGGCGACTGCCCCGCCGACCCCGCGGTCGACCTCATCGAAAATCATCGTTCGGGCCCCGCCCGCCTCGGCCAGCGCGACCTTCAGCGCGAGGACGAAACGCGACATCTCGCCCCCCGAGGCGATCCTGGTCAGCGCTCCGAATGGCGCTTCGGGATTGGTCGAGACCTCGAATTCCACCCGGTCGCTGCCTGATGGACCCGGATCGGCTGGCGCGATCGCGGTCCGGAAGCGAGCCGAATCGAGTTTGAGCGGCGCAAGCTCGCCAGCAACGGCGATGTCTAGCTTTGCCGCCGCAACGCCGCGGGCGTCAGACAGCACAAAGGCCGCCGCGGCATAATCGCGCTCGGACTGGTCCAGGTCTCGCTGCAACCGTTCGATCCGCTCACCGCCCTCGTCGATCGCAGCGCGCCGCGCGCGCATGTCGGCGAACAAAGCGGGAAGCTGGTCGGCCTCGACCCGATGCTTGCGCGCCAAACCGCGAATCTCGAACAGCCGCGCCTCGGCCGATTCCAGGTCGCTCGGCGAATGGGCGAGCGCGGCCATGGCGGCGGCGATCTTGGTCTCGGCCTCATCGGCTTCGATGATCGCCCGGTCGGTCGCGACCAATGCTTCGGCCAGCAACGGATGCGCGTCGGCGATCCGTTCCAGCCGCCGCGCCGCCTGACGCAATTGCGACAGGCCGCCGTCGGACCCGGCATAATGTGGCCCAAGTGCCTGAAGATCATCCTCGATCCGCGCCGCCGCCTTCAACTGTCCGCGGGCATCGGCCAGCCGCTCCTCCTCGCCCACTTCGACGCCGAGCGCATCAATTTCCGCGATCGCGAAGTCGAGCCAGT
>JBKJNP010000149.1:0-4306 GCA_046593565.1 Sphingomicrobium sp.
GGTCCCGGCCGACGCACCGCATCAGGGCGTGGTGATCGAGGTCGAGCCGCTAGACGACATGTGGCTCAGCGACCTGCTCGCCGATGCGCCGGAACGCGCCGTGCTGCTGGTCCTCGATCAGGTCACCGACCCGCATAATGTCGGCGCCATCCTCCGTTCGGCTGCGGCGTTCGGCGCGATCGGGATCGTCACCCAGGATCCCCACTCACCGCCCGAGGGCGGGGCGCTGGCCAAGGCCGCGTCGGGCGCGCTCGAACGCGTGCCGTGGGTTCGCGTGGTCAATCTTGCCCGCGCGCTGGAGGAGATTGCCGAAGCCGGTTTCTGGCGCATCGGGCTTGCCGGCGAAGCGGACAGCGACCTGAAAGCGGCCCTCGGCCCGAACCGCGTCGCGTTGGTGCTCGGCGCCGAAGGACCGGGAATGCGCCACAACACCCGCGAGCATGTCGACGCGCTGGCCAAATTGCCCATCTCGAGCGCGATGGAGAGCCTCAACGTCTCCAACGCCGCTGCAGTGGCGCTGTACGCGGCCAGCGTCGCCTGATGGTCCGCACTGTCGAAACCCTCAACCACAGCCTCGACGCGCTTGCCGCTGCCGAGCCGGCCTTCGCCCGCACCCTTGCCTCGCATGGCCGGCCCGAGCCGCGCCTGAGCGAGCCCGGGGTCGAAAGCCTGCTCCGCACCATTGTCGGCCAGCAGGTCAGCGTCGCCGCGGCGCGGTCGATGTGGAACAAGCTCATCGCGCGCTACGGCGAGCCGGTCGATTTGAAGGCCCTGATCGCCGCCACCGACGAACAGCTTCGCGAAGCCGGCCTGTCGCGCCAGAAGGCTGGCTATGCCCGAAGCCTCGCCAGCCTCGTTTTGTCGGGCGAGCTGGATCTCGCGCAGCTTCCCGACGACGACGAAGAAGCGATCGAATTGCTGACCCGGATCAAGGGCATCGGCCGCTGGTCGGCGGAGATTTACCTGTTGTTCGCGGAAGGGCGCGGCGATGTCTGGCCGGCGGGCGATCTCGCGGTGCAAATCGAATTGGGGCGCATGCTCGGCCTCGACGGCAAGCCGACCGAGAAACAATTACGCGAGTTGGCCGAGGCATGGCGCCCGCACCGCGGCGCAGCGGCGGTGCTCGCCTGGCACTCCTATAACAAAGTTGGAACCGCGCTCTAGTTTGCGCTGGTGGTGGTGCTGAATGCGCCCAGCATCCGCCCGCTCCAGCTGCCGCTGAACCCGTCGTAGATCGCCTTGGCGGCCTCGGCGATGGTACGTGGCCGGTCGTTCCCGCCGCGCGCGAAGAATGCCACTGCCAGCCGCCGTCCGTCGGGCATGGTGATGAAGCCGACATCGCCGGTCAGGCCGTTCAGCGTTCCGGTCTTGTGCTCGACCCGCGTTCCCGCCGGCAGCAATGCCTTCATCCGGTTGCGGCCGGTGATGCAGCGGCCCATCGCCGACAGCAAATAGGCACGGCTCTCGGGCCGCAACATATTGCCCTTGTCGAGCTGGCGCAGGAAGGAAATCATCGACAGCGGCGAGCTTGAATCGCGACGATCCATCAGGTCGCGCGGATCGCGCAACAGTTGCGCGATCGTCCGGTCGATGCGGATCCCGTGAAGCCCGTTCAGATTGAGCCACTGCTGTACCCGACCCGGCCCTCCGAGGTTGCGGATCAGCACGTCGGTCGCGGCATTGTCGCTGCGGGTCAGCATGAGGTCGATCAATTGGGCAGCGGTGCGCGACCCGATGCGGTCATCGAGCGTGCGGCGGCCATGATCGACCTGGGTGAGGTAGGCGCCGGCCACCGCCAGTTTGACCGTGCTCGCCATCGGGAAAGGCTGGTCGCCGTTGATGCTGACGCTGCGGCCACTGGTGAGGTCGAGCGCGGCGATCCCATATTCGCCCGATCGCGACCCGACCAGATAGGCCAATTGCCGCTCGACCGAAACCATTTCGGGCGACGAAGCGGCCGCCGCCGGCTGGGCGAACGAAGCCAGTATAAAGGCAAATACGGCAATGGCGCGCAAGGGTAGCCCCCGAAAATAATGAATCACCAGCCTATGCTTGGGCTTGAAACGGTTACAAATGGCTAAGAGCCGATGCGTTATCTGGGAGCGACGAATCGAGTCGAAACGTCTCAAATCAGGATCGCAGGCCCTTTTCGTAGCGCCGGACACCCAGTCCCTTCCACGAGCGGTCACCCTTGTCGAGGCGCAGCGGGGCCAGTTTTTCCTTGCCCTCGCCGCTCTGGCCGACGAGGAATCCGGCCGCGCTCTGCCCTTCGCCGCTCGACCAGCGATAGCGCACGCTGACCGCGATCAGCGGCACGAACAACTTGCGCCCCTCAATCTCATATTCGCGGATATCGGCGCGGGTCAGCCGAACCGCGCTGCGCAGGGGGATCCGCGCATAAGGCGCGATTTGCGGGATCGGGTCGCCGGGCGAGACTTCGGCGAAAAACGCGCTCAGCTCGACATCCTGGCTTGCCCCGGCGTTGAGCAACCGCGCCTCGATCACCACATCGCGCGCCGCCGCGCTGCCCGAGTTGAATAGGGTCAATTCGAATGCGATCGCCGTCCCCTGCTCGTCGAGCAAGGCGCGGTCGGGGGTCAGTTCGACATCGATCCACGGTCGCAGTCCGGTCGAGACGATCCCGCCGGGCAGGATCGGATCCGCCCTGGGCTGGGGTGCCGCGGCCGGCTGCGGCATGAGGGTGGTTGGCAGGGGCTTGCGCGCGCCGCCCGCCTGCGCCGGCGTCGACGCGGGGACGCGCGGGATTGGATCGGGTCGGGGCGCCGGCTCGGGATCCTGGCGCCGGGTGATGTCGATCGCCAACGGACCGGCACCGGCGTGAAGCTGCTGCTGGCGACGCTGCCGGCCGAAATACATCACCGCCATCCCCGCGACGGCGAACAAGGCGACGATCCATGGCAGCAGCGAAAAGCCCTCCGCTGCCAGCGCCGGACCGGCCGCCGAATCGCCAACTGGCATGATCGGCGGCGCGGCGGTGACCGCATTGGCCGCGCTCGCATCGGGCAAGGTCGGCGGCCGACGGAACAGGTCGCTGTCGGCCGGGGCCGGCGCGGCAGTGGTCGGGGTCCGGCCAGCCGTCGTTGGCGCGGGGGAACGAGCGGTGCCGGGCGTGGCCGCGCTCGGCTCGGGGCGCGGCTGGGGCTGGGCGGCGGGCGGCTGCTCGGCCGGGCGGGTCACTGTGCCATTCAGGCTGAAGTTGGATAATTCGCCGGGACCGATGTCGCTGCTGGGCGGCGGAGCGGTGGACGTATTATTCGACTGGGCGAGCGACGGCGCCGCGACGAGCGCGCACGCGATCCCCAGCACACCAGCCTTCGCAACCATCGCCAAGTGATTCAAAACTCGATCCTTCACGCGCGGCCTATTGGCCCGCCTCGCCCCCGGCTTCAAGCGGGGAAAGGTTTAGCGCGCGTCGACCAGCACCAGTTCCACCGCCTTATCGGCCCCGGAAACGACCGCGATCCGGCCTTCTCCGGTGATCGCGATCCCGTCGCGCGGCCCCGCAGCAACTCCATTGACCTTCACCGGCCCGCTCGCCACCAAATATTGGTGCCGCGCCGGATCGAGCGCCAGATCGACCGTCGCGCCGACCGGAAGATTGGCGCCAAGCACCCTTGCGTCAGCATGAATGGTCAGCGCCCCGTCTTCGGGATTGCCGCTTGCGAGCGTCTGGAACTGCCCGTCGCGGCTGTCTTTCGGGAAGGGCATCGCGCCCCAGCCGGGCTCGACCCCGGGCTTGTCACTTTCGACCCAGATCTGGAACAGGGTCGTCGCTTCGTCCTCCAGATTATATTCGGCATGGGTCACCCCGCTGCCGGCGCTCATCACCTGCACGTCGCCGGCCGCGGTTCGGCCCTTGTTGCCGAGGCTGTCCTCATGGCTGATCGCGCCCGAGCGAACGTAGGTGACGATCTCCATGTCGCTATGCCCATGCGGTGGAAAACCCGACCGGGCAGCGATGGTGTCGTCGTTCCACACCCGGATCCGGCCCCACGCCATCCGCGCGGGGTCGTGATAATTGGCAAAGCTGAAATGGTGACGGGCATCGAGCCAGCCATGGTCGGCGTGGCCAAGCGAAGCGAACGGGCGAATGTCGATCATGACTGGAAAATAAGGGCGCATTCGCCCCCTTTCCAGTGTCAGCGATGTTACTTGGCCGCGGCCTCGTAGATTCCGTCCCAGTCGGCGGGTGGCGGCGCGGAGGCAAAGGCGGCGATCCGCTCGCGATAGAGCATCACCAGCTTGGCCAGCCCGAACATCGTCGCCTGCTGTTCGTTGCGGTCGT